>NZ_JBLYZG010000014.1:0-126406 GCF_049310245.1 Endozoicomonas sp. ALB115
TCACGATCAGCCAGAATCCATGTTCACGCCTGGCCAGAATTCGTGTTCACGCTTTGCCAGAATGAGCGTTCACGATTAGCCAGAATATGCAAGCCCTGCTATTACTCGTCATTCCGCCTTGCCCAGCTGTCCAAAATGACTTGCTCGATCTCATATTTAGAAGGCGGAATTGGTATAAATCCACAGGCCACCATAGATGTAGGCCGACATAGACTGTTTTTCACTCCAGGAGTCGAGAATGAGCACTCTTAACTGTTTTAAGGCCTACGATATCCGTGGCCGTATGCCTGATGAATTGAATGAAGATATTGCCTGGCGGATTGGCCGGGCAACAGCGGAATATCTCAAGCCCAAAACGATGGTTGTGGGTGGCGATATTCGCCTGTCTACCCCGGAGTTAAAAGTAGCCCTGAGCGACGGTTTACGGGCAGGCGGAGCCGAGGTGATTGATATCGGCTTGTGCGGTACTGAAGAGGTTTACTTTGCCACATCAAACTTGAAGGCTGATGGCGGCATTATGGTGACTGCAAGCCATAATCCGAAAGATTATAACGGCATGAAACTGGTGCGGGAAGAGAGTAAGCCGATTTCGGGGGATACCGGGTTGCGGGAGATTCAGCGGCTGGCTGAAGAAGCGTTTATGGAATCGAACAGACTCGGTTCCCCGGACATCCCATTTGCCTCTTATCGGAAGATCAGCAACCTTGTCCCTTATGTGAATCATATTCTGGGGTATATCAAACCTGGTGAATTAAAGCCACTGAAACTGGTGGTAAATGCCGGTAATGGGGCTGCCGGGCATGTGATTGATGCCATTGAGGAACGGTTTAAGGAAGCCGGTGTACTGGTGGAGTTTGTGAAGGTTCACCATGAACCGGATGGTAACTTTCCCCATGGAATTCCCAACCCACTATTACACGACTGTCGACAGTCAACGGTGGATGCGGTACTTGAGCATCATGCAGATATGGGCATTGCCTGGGATGGTGATTTTGACCGCTGCTTCCTGTTTGATGAGAAAGGTCAGTTCATTGAGGGTTATTATATTGTTGGGCTCTTGGGCGAGGCGTTCCTGGCTCACTATCCTGGTGCGAAAGTTATCCATGACCCTCGATTGACCTGGAATACTATTGACCAGGTTTCGACTGCCGGTGGTGTGCCGGTGCTCTGTAAAACCGGCCATGCTTTTATCAAGGAGCGCATGCGTAAAGAGGATGCGGTGTATGGTGGTGAGATGAGTGCCCATCACTATTTCCGTGACTTTGCCTATTGCGATTCAGGGATGATTCCGTGGCTACTGGTGGCGGAGTTAATGTCCCATAAGGGCAAGAAGCTTTCTGAGTTGGTGGCCGAACGGCTTGCCCTGTTTCCATCCTCTGGAGAGATCAACAGCAAATTGGCTAACCCACAGGTGGCTATTGATAGGATTCTTTCGATTTATCAACAGGATGCGTTAGCTGTGGATCATACCGATGGTATCTCACTGGATATGGGGCAATGGCGTTTTAACCTGCGACTTTCCAATACCGAGCCGGTGATTCGGTTGAATGTGGAAAGCCGGGGGGATGTGGCGTTGATGAAAGATAAAACGGCTGAGTTGTTGAGTTTGATTCGGCAATGATTTGGAACCACAAATGCCCATGGCACGTGAAAATATTTTGCGCCATCCTCAGGTATGAAAAATCGTTAAGCAGAATATTTTTTACGGCAAAGGACAAGAGCACTGAGGAAAAGGTGTTTCTTTCTCTGTGTTCTTTGTGCCCTCTGTGGTTCAAAAAGGACTCAAGATTTGGTACGGATTTTAGCGATTGGCTGGCTGGTCTTTCTGGTGATGCTTTCGGTCAGTAAAAGCCTCGGCTATGGCCACTGGGCCTGGGGCAGTATTGAGCATTTTCTGGGTGGCAATCTGCAAATGCATTTTGTCATGGCCTTTATTCTTTCTGTACTGGCTCATTTGGCTTGCCCAAGGTCCTGGCACTGGGGCAGGTTGTTATTGCTGTTGATTATTGGCTGCGCTCTTGATGAAAGTTTGCAGGTGGTGTTTCCACTTCGGAATTATAACCCGCTGGATTTTCTCGTAACCTGTACCGGTTTGTTGCTGGCTGCTTTGCCGTTTATGGTTTCTCACTGGCGGATGATTAAAAGTTCTTGAACCACACAGCTCCACAGGGGCGATGATTGCTCCTGAAGAATCGACACTCCCTCTCCTCCATACATGGCAGTCGTAAAAGGAAGGGAAAGAGAAAAAACTTAGCTTTGCCTTTGTTCTTCTTGTTTTTTGTGTCTCCAAAACAAAATGGATTTTATGTAGATGCCTACCTCATTGTTGTCGGGCCGATCACGGCTGCCTCTTATTGTTCTGGTTTTTATCGATGTAACCATCGCCTTTGCCTGTGCTGAGCTGTCGGAATGGGTGCGGTTTGGGGATCACGCCACTCATTATCACAATGTGATGTATATGCAGGCATTGCTGGTGGTAGTGCTCTCGTTCCTGTGCGAAGTGTATGCACCCTGGCGGGGTCGCCGAATCAGTGAGCGACTGACCAAGGTGTTTATTGCCTGGTCTCTGTCGTTTATGGTGATGATTGTCTTTATGGTGATGACTAAAACTACTGAGAAATACTCCCGCCTCTGGCTCGGAACCTGGATTGGCATGGCGATCCCCATGGCACTGGGTATCCGGTATGGCCTTTACCAGCTGTTAAGGTCCTTCCGCAGCCATGGACGCAATACCCGCCATGTACTGGTGATTGGTGATGGCCGTAATTTTGAGGCCATGCGGGCATACTTCTCCCAGGACAATGCCTATGGTTACCGCCTGCAGCATGTGATTGAGCACCATAACAATGAGCAGGCGCTGGCAGAACTGGAACAGTTCCTTGCCAGCAATCAGGCCTTTGATGAATGTTGGCTCTGCATTCCTTTTACCAAGAGCCCTATTCTTCAGCCCGTGATGTTTACCCTGCGCCATAGTACCACCAATATCCGCTATATGCCGGGGCTGCAGGATCTGCCACTCATGAACCACAACATTACCAAAATCGGGGATTTTCTTGTCCTGGATATCAGCTGTTCACCTATGGATAGCATCAACACTATTACTAAGCGAGTGTTTGATCTTGTGATTGGCAGCCTGATTCTGCTGTTGATTTCGCCGGTGATGATTGCTGTTGCCATTGCCGTGAAACTCTCGTCTCCGGGGCCGGTGTTTTTTAAGCAATACCGCCACGGCACCTCAGGCAAGCAGGTGAAGGTGTATAAGTTCAGGAGTATGAAGGTGCATCAGGAAGGTGAAGGTAAGGTGACCCAGGCCACTAAAGGTGACCAGCGGGTGACAAAGGTGGGTGCTTTTATTCGCCGTACCAGTCTGGATGAGCTACCCCAGTTTATTAATGTACTGCAGGGACGGATGTCCATTGTTGGCCCAAGGCCCCACGCGTTGGCTCATAACGAGTATTACAAGGATCTGGTAGAGTCTTATATGAAGCGCCATAAGGTAAAGCCGGGGATTACCGGGCTGGCTCAGGTACGGGGCTTTCGTGGTGAGACCGATACGCTGGATAAGATGCAGCGCCGGGTGGAGTGTGACTTGGAATACATTAATAACTGGTCTCTGTGGCTGGATATCAGGATCGTTATCAGTACGGTTTTTAAAGGTTTTATGAACCCTAATGCTTATTAAAAGATTTTTTTGAACCCCAAGAACATGCCTCTTGCTGGATACAAAGTTGTGGTCTGAAATAGCTGACCCGTCTGTTAAGCGAACCACAGCGTTTGTGGAGGCGTTGCCTGAAATAGAATCTGCGCTCCATTGGTTAACTACTTAGTTGATGGTTAGGAAGTTTAGTAGTGGTTGGCAAGGTGTGAGGTTTGAGAGAAGAGTTAACAGTAAGTAGAGCGAAAGAGCCAATAATACAAGAGTATTTATCATGGCTCTTACTTAGTGGTTCAACGCTTTTTCATGGTTTAAGCATAAAATAACAATGACGTATAGGCAGTGTTTGTTCTGGCCTTTGCTGGGCATCGTTTTCTGGTTGCCCCTGCCGATGGGCAGTAATCCACCATGGGCGCGGGCGATTCTGATATTGCTGATTGCTTTACTCAGTCTATTCTGGGTATTGGGCTATGCCCTTAACCGGCTGGAAACCACAGCGTCTTTCCGTCAGGTAAAATGGTTGCATGCCGGTTTTACTGGCGTTATTGGCTGGTTGTTTGTCCAACAGTTGCCCATGTCGGCTGCGTGGGTCCAGCTGCTTTCTCCTTTCTCATGGAACCTTCATTCCTCTGCTGCAGAGACGCTGGGGCTGGTAACACCCCAGTGGATGACGCTGTCGATCTCTCCTCACGATACGATGGTCAGTGCTCTGTTGACCATGGCCTACTACCTGTTTTTTTGTCTCTGTCTGCTGCTGGTGGACCGGCCTGATAAATTACGCTGGTTTGCCTGGGCCTTTGTGGTCTCCGGAATTTTTCAGGCTGTGTTTGGTTCGCTGAGTACGCTGTCAGGGGCAGAAGTGCTGCTGTTCGGTGAGAAGCCATCTTACTTTGGTGTTGCTACCGGCACTTATGTTAACAGGAACAGTTTTGCCGGGTGTATGGAGATGACGCTGGCCTTTGGTATGGGATTACTGATTGCCCAGTTGAACGATAGAAAAGCGGGCAGCTGGCAGGAGTGGCTTCGCGAGACTCTGCACATGCTGATGAGTAACAAGGTCATACTACGTACCGGGTTGGCCATTATGGTGATTGGCCTGGTGCTTTCCCGTTCCCGCATGGGAAATACTGCTTTTTTTTCCAGTTTGCTGGTGACCGGACTTCTGTTCGTTATCTGTCGTAAACAGCTCAGCCGTGGGATGATCGTTCTTTTTGTCAGCCTGCTGTTGATTGATACGGCTATTCTCAGCCAGTGGTTTGGCCTTGAAAAGGTGATGGAGCGTATTGAGCAAACCTCTCTGGAGCGGGAGACCCGTCCCAATGTGTCTGAGGTTACTTTGGGAGCAATCAGTGATTATTCACTGACAGGCTCTGGTGCAGGTAGCTTTTATACAGCACTGCCTGCTTATCACGATGGTAGCTGGAAAGGCTTTTATGATCTCGCCCATAATGATTTTCTGCAGTTTCCCCTGGAGTTTGGCGTTCCGGTATTTCTGATATTAGCGTTGATGGTGGTCTGGTCATCCTGGCAGGCGGTTCAGGCGATGAAGCTGCGTCGCAGCCGACTGATGATTGGTATGGGGTTCTCGTCGTTTATGGGGATGTTGGCGATTGTAATCCATTCATCCGTGGACTTTAATCTCCAGATTCCGGCCAATGCGGCATATTTTGTGGCCCTGATGGCGCTGGCTGTTCTTGCCAGAAACCTGCCCTCCGGCATTCGCAGGTCGGCTGGCATCAAGGGTAACGGCTGACCTGCTGGCAGTTGTTTTTCAGAAGAAATTCCCTCGATGTATCGATGATTGCCAGGTTCTTCAGGGTGTTGGTACCGAGCAGAATCTGATTTTTAAACCGTGAACGGGAGGTCAGGCTAAAGTCGGTTCGGGTGTCGACCGGGCCAAGACGTATGTTTGCTTCAATTACCGGACGTTTTTGTGGGGTGCCATGATGGGTCTGCACTCGGGCGAAACGCTTAAGTGGCTTGGCCATTTTTATCAGTTTACGTTTGTCCCTGGTGATAGGGACTTTAAAGTGAACCCAGAGGGAGCCGTTTGTGTGCCTCCTGATTTTGATGTCTCTGGCATCCATGGAAGAGAGGGTTGAGCCGGAGTCAATCAATGCATTGATCTGAGTGGGAAATTCATCGATCTGATCAACCCTTTCCTGCAGACCAAAGAGGTAACGGTCACCGGTTTGACACTCATGTTGATTTTTTGGGGGGGCAGCGGTTACCGGTGGTGTATCGGGTATGATTACAATTGCCAGAATTGTAAAAAAGGCCAAGCCTGAAAATCGGGCGGAAAACAACATTACTTCCTCCATGAAGGTACTGCACAACTGAATCCTTCTCTTTATATTTGTAGCTGTTGACGATAGATTGAGCCTTTTTAATGAGCACGGTTGACGGTTTAACGACAGGTTATCTTCTGGCCTCGGGGAGGCTCCTGTGGATTGCCAATATTCTGTTATTTGAGGATGTAGACTCTTGAAAAAGTGGGTGCCAGGGTGGGAAATTCCCCTGATTATGGTGATTCTGGCCGCTGAAGTTCTGCTGATTAATACCCTTTCCGGGCCAGATAATGTGCCATTGAGCCTGAGTATTGTGGATGCTGTGAGCAGTATTGCCTTTGTGTTTACCTATTTTCATGCTCCTGTGCCTGTTGCGTTGTTTCTGACCGGAGCTATGTTGCTTGTTCCAGCGTACTTGCTGACCTTGCTGATTCGTCGATTGATGTTTCGGCGCTGACTATTCGGTCTGCCTGTTACTTAATGATTGATCTAATTAAATGATTGATATCCATAACCATATAATTCCCGGTATTGATGATGGGGCTGAAAGTCTGGAGCAGGCACTGGCCATGCTGGCACTGGCCCAGGCGGATGGCATCCGGAAGCTGGTGTGCACACCCCATATGCACCCTGGCCGGTTTGATAATGATTTGGGTTCCATTGGTCCGATATTCGAAGGCCTTAAAAAGCACGCCAGGGCAGCGGGGTTTTCGATTCAGCTGGCGATGGCAGCAGAGGTGCGTTTCAGCGATGAAATGATGTTTCAGTTACGCAGGAATGAAATCCCGATGATTGGTCAATGGGATGGTTTCCAGTGTCTGTTACTGGAAATGCCCCATCAACGAATTCCCGTGGGGATGGAGCAGATGCTGGACTGGCTTTATAAAAGGGAGATAAGGGCAGTGATTGCCCACCCTGAGCGAAATAAAGAACTGATGTCGTACCCTGAGCGTGTATTGCCGTTTGTCGAGCGTGGAGCATTGTTGCAGTTGACAGCGGGTTCGGTCGCCTCTCTGTTTGGTGAGAGGGCAGAAGCTACTGCCCGCTGGTTTGTGGATCGTGGGCTGGTGCAGTTTGTGGCTTCGGATGCTCATCACCCGGTTCGGCGACCACCAGCCATGGCGCTTGCGGCTGAGACATTAAATCATTGGGTTGGCAGTGATCAGTGTTCATTGCTGACAATGGGTAATCCCAAGAAGTTAACGCATTGTCTTTTTGGTGGAGCCTCATGAAAAGTTCGTTATCCCGGCCTCGTGGTGTATTGATGCTGCCGATTGCACTGGGATTGTGTCTGGTGATTTATCAGGCCTTGACCTTGTTGCGCTCCGAGGTCGGGCGTTACCAGACGGAACTCTTTCTGGATCATTGGCAGCAGGAGACCGAAGCCAGTAACAGTTTTGTGGTGGAAGCTTCTGAATTGGACATTGCGATCAATGGTGTGGAAAGCGCCATACGGCAAATGCCGGATAATCCGGCACTGTATGTTTTGAAGGCACGAGTGCTTGAACGGGGCAGGCTTTCCGGTATCGATATAGAGAATAATTCGGAGCTGGAAATCTGGCAGAAAGCCATTGCTTTAAGACCTGCATGGCCATACAGCTGGAGTGACTATGCCCATGCCCGCTCACAATATTCACTGATTGATTCTGAATTTGAAGCGGCATTACTTCGAGCCAGCCAGCTTGGCCCATGGGAGTCACGTGTTCTGGAAAACGGCGCGTTATTCAGTTTTCACTACCGGGGCTGGTTGAGTGATCAGCTGCAGGCAGAGCTGGATAACAGTTATCAGAAACTGGTAAAAATTTATCCACACACTGCCCAGCGTATAGTCAGGCAATATCAATAAAACCTTTTTCAATACAAAGGCACAGAGACACAAAGTGATTAGAAGTTTTCTTTGTGTCTCTGTGCCTTTGTTGTTTTAACAGTTTCACGGAAACTTCGGACTCTGATAGATCGTGCCAGGCACCCTTCGACTCCGCTCAGGGTGAGCGGAGATTGTACACGTCAAACTCATTGAAACCATGTACTAATTCAACCGTACCGTTTTGTTTTCACTGAAGGTCAGCTGATAGCTCACTGCCTGTTCACCCGGGTCGACAATTTCCAGTCCCAAGCGGATAGGTTGTGCTTTAGGCATTTCGTCTGAGCCGGCCAGCTCGCCACCGAGGTATTCCGATGGGGTAAAGGTGCGGTTAGCCACCAGTCGGCCGTTGATATCGGTAAAGGTCAGCTTTAAGTCTGGAAACGGTTGTGGGTGCCTGGCTTCATTAATGATGACAGCATCTACCTGCAGGGCGTTGTCTTGATCAGGATGGCTGCGTACCACAAGATCAACGCTTTTAATGGCATTGAGGTTGACCATAGGGGGAAGTGTGCAGGAAAGCAGATTGCAGGTCATGGCATAAGCCGGTCGCAGGGCAGGGTTCAGTGACAGTGTACTGCGGTTGAACCAGGCAAATTGCAGTGTCAGCAACACCAGCAGGCTGCAGGCCGCAACACCCCAGTAGGTTCTTTTCCTGCGGAGCTGTTGTTCGTTAATGGTTTCTTCGGTTTCTCGCTGGTCCAGTTCGTGAATCAGGGTTTCGATGCTTTGCTGGTGGTAGCCATCATATTGGATGGGCGCAGTGGCAACCTTTGCCTTTATGGAAGGGTCAAGGTCTTTGCTTCTGGACGTTTCCGGTTGTGTTGAATCCGGTTTTTTAACCGGTTTTTGCTGTTGGACGACCAGTGTTTCCCGCAGCTTTTTTCTGGTTTGAGTGGGTGTCTGGGGTTCTTCCCGGTGGACAGAGGGGGATATTTCAACGTTTTCAGTGGGGGTGTTGAATGCCGCCTTTTCTTGTTCTTTCAGGCGCGGTAGCTGGTCTATGGCATTAAAAACCTGAAGGCATGAACCGCAACGCACCGAACCCCAGGCAGCCTTAAGCTGGGCATGGGTAATGCGGAATATGGTCTGGCAGTGGGGGCAAGTGACACTTGACGGCGTCATGTTGACTGTTTACCTGATCTTGAAGCAGCATTTTTTATTAGACCAGAGCCCCCGTACTGAATCCAGTCTAATTGATAATGCAGGTACTTTTGTTTCTATTGAAACCCGGGGAGTAACAAGTTCTGTCATACCTGCATCACATCAATGCCAGCTTATGAACGTCGCTTACCAGAAAGCATGGCCCAGCCATCAAAGGTGACTGCTGTATCCATGGCAAACCACTGTTCATAGGTTTGAATTATTTCATCCGCCTGCTCAGCCAGAATACCGGACAGAGCAATGGAACCGCCTTCCCTGGTCAGACTGGCCAGTTTGGGAGCCAGTTGAGTCAAAGGGCCAGCAAGAATGTTGGCCAGTACTATATCAGCCTGATCCGCTGGTTCATCATCGGGCAGAAAAACTTCCAGTTTATCCACCGGAATGTTATTCCGTTTAGCATTCTCGATAGTGGCTTCCAGTGCCTGCGGATCCAGGTCAACACCGACTGCGGATTGTGCACCCAGAAGGAGTGCTGCAATAGCAAGGATGCCAGAACCACAACCATAGTCGATAACTGTTTTGCCAGTCAGGTTATTCTGCTGATCCAGCCAACGCAGGCAGAGTGCTGTGGTGGGGTGCGTCCCGGTGCCGAAGGCCAGGCCCGGGTCCAGCATCAGGTTAACAGCCTCAGGATCGGGAACGTCTTTCCAGCTGGGGCAAACCCACAGGCGGTCACCAAACTGCATGGGGTGGAAGTGGGTCATCCACTCCCGTTCCCAGTCTTTATCTTCCACCAGTTCGACCTTGTGATCAGGGAAAGGGTTCAGTCCGGCATGTTCTTTGAGAAAGGGTATGACATCATCGGTGCGGGTCTGGGCATCAAACAAGCCAACAACAACGGTGTTATTCCACAGCGGTGTGGTACCCAGCTCTGGTTCATAGACCGGTTGATCTTTTGCATCCTGCAGGGTGACCGCACAGGCACCGGCTTCCAGAAGCAGGTCTTCCAGAATTTCAGCATGGTCAGAAGTTGTGTCCAGTCTGACTTGAATCCAAGACATTGTGTTACCCAGAATGAAAAGCAATAAGAATTCCCACCTGTTCTTCAGGAAAGAAATTCATGGAACATAGGCGACTTATTGTAGCTGAGCACTGGTATTTCATAAACATTTGCTGGCTGATCGCCCAATAAAAAGAAAGGCCATCTCCTTTGGGAGACGGCCTTGCCAAAGAGTAAAAAAACGGGAAATCACTCAGCCAGTTTCTTTTCCAGATAGTGAATACTGACACCACCTTCCTTGAAGTGAGTATCAGTCACCAACGCCTGATGAAGAGGAATATTGGTTTTAATCCCTTCAATAACGGTTTCATCGAGTGCGTTCTTCATCCGGATAAGGGCCGTTTCACGATCCGGACCATAACTGATGATCTTGGCGATCAGGGAATCATAGTAAGGAGGAACGCTGTAACCGTTGTACAGATGGCTGTCCACGCGAACACCATTGCCGCCCGGTGCATGGAACTGCAAAACCTTGCCTGGTGATGGCATAAAGGTTTTTGGGTCTTCGGCGTTGATTCGACATTCGAAGGCGTGGCCTTTGAGTTCGATATCGTCCTGACCAACGCTCAGAGGCAGGCCGCTGGCAATTCTCAGCTGCTCTTTGACAATATCAATGCCGCTGATTAGTTCGGTCACCGGGTGCTCAACCTGAACCCGGGTGTTCATTTCGATGAAATAGAACTCACCGTTTTCATACAGGAATTCAAAGGTTCCAGCACCTTTGTAGCCCAGCTCAATACAGGCACGGGTACAGGCGCTGGCCACTTCCTGGCGCTTCTCTTCCGGAATGCCGGGCGCAGGCGCTTCTTCAATAACCTTCTGATGACGACGTTGCAAAGAGCAGTCGCGGTCACCCAGATGGATGGCGTTACCCTGGCCATCGGCCAGCACCTGGAACTCCACATGACGTGGGTTTTGCAGGAATTTCTCCAGGTAAACCGTATCATTGTTGAATGCCGCACCGGCTTCTGATTTGGTCAGGGCGACGGAGCTGATCAGGTCTTCTTCGTTGTAGACCACGCGCATGCCGCGGCCACCGCCACCGCCGGCAGCCTTGATGATCACCGGATAACCAATATCCCGGGCAATAGCCATGGTGCGGCTGTGATCGTCAGTGAGAGAGCCATTAGAGCCAGGAACCGTGGGAACACCGGCTTTCTGCATGGCTTCGATTGCTGAGACTTTGTCCCCCATCAGGCGGATAACGTCGGCGGAAGGCCCGATAAAGGTAAAGCCACTGCGTTCTACCTGTTCAGCAAAATCTGCATTTTCGGACAGGAAGCCGTAACCCGGGTGAATTGCGGTGGCGTGAGTCACCTCGGCGGCACTGATGATGGCAGGAATATTGAGATAGCTGTCTGCCGGGTTGTTTGGACCGATACAGACGGACTCATCCGCCAGGTGCAGATGCATAAGGTCAGCATCGGCCTTGGAGTGAACCGCAACGGTCTTGATGCCCAGCTCTTTGCAGGCCCTTAATATTCTGAGAGCAATTTCGCCCCGGTTGGCTATTACGACTTTATCGAGCATAACGCGATTCTCAGGCGATTATCAGACAATAGTGAACAGGGGCTGGTCGAACTCAACAGGCTGACCATTCTCGACCAGAACGGCATCAATAGTGCCGGATTTGTCCGCCTTGATCTGGTTCATCATCTTCATGGCTTCAACAATGCAGAGTACATCACCTTCCTTAACCTGCTGGCCGACTTTGGCGAAGTCAGGCGCATCCGGTGACGGAGCACCGTAGAAAGTACCAACCATGGGAGACTTGACCTGATGGCCCGAAACGACAGGCTCAGCAATAACAGGTGCAGCTGCTTCAGTGGCAGCGGGGGCAGCAGCAGGAGCCGTGGCTGTTGCAGCAGCCGGGTAGGCAATGGGGGCGGCGGCTACAGGTGCATTTTTCGAGTAACGGCTGATACGAACGGACTCTTCACCCTCATGGATTTCGAGCTCATCAATACCTGATTCTTCCAGCAGCTCAATGAGCTTTTTTACTTTTCTGATATCCATTGTCAGTCTCAAATGCTTGTACTGGCAGCACTGGCTGGCCAGTCTGGTTGATTTTGCGAAAAATCGAACACTCTACTTGGCGAGTGCAGGATCCCCGGTGGTCAGTTTTTGCCTGACAGTGCCACTGTTTAAAAGGGGGTAAGGCAGTTGCACTGTGATTAACGTAAATCAGAACGTTGTCCTGTGTTGGTGCCGCGTTCTGAAAAAATGGTTCGCGTTCTTATGGCTCCGGCTGTCTGGCAAGTCTGTCAACTGCGGCAGACAGTGCCATTTCGTAGCCTTTAGGTCCCAGTCCGGCAATAACCCCTTCAGCAACGTCACTGAAATAGGAGTGATGACGGAAAGGCTCCCTGCAATGAATGTTCGAAAGGTGTACTTCAATAAATGGAATAGCAACCCCAAGCAGTGCGTCCCGCAGTGCCACACTGGTGTGAGTGAAAGCGGCCGGGTTGATGATGATAAAGCGGACGCCATCCTTGCCTGACTGATGAATACGATCTATCAGTAGATGTTCCGCATTGCTTTGAAAGCTTTCCAGCTTGAGGCCTGCATCAGTAGCCAGCTGGACAAGGTTCTGGCAGATCTGTTCAAGCGTGGTTGCACCGTAAACACCGGGCTCTCGAGTGCCAAGCAGATTCAGGTTTGGACCATTGAGCACAAGAATGTCGGCCATGTTTATCCTCTTAAGACCCCAATGGTCACCGTTGCGACCCTGACCAATGAGAAAGCTTCAGTAGTCAGCCTACTTTGGTTAACCTGGCTACGCAGTTGACCTTTGAAATACATCGCAATCGTTATTGATCTGGCATTTTGCCCCATTGTCAAGAGTGCGTCCAGTTTGTGCGTGTTACAGGAGGTTAACGACAGTTACGAAGCATTTCATGCCCGTTTCAGACAAGTTCAGACATCTGTAGTTGTTCCGGAGGCTATCAGCAGTTTTGTCAGCTTTTGATGCAGCTGCAAGGCGGTGATTTCACCCTGGGATTTTAGTGCAGGCAACTCACTCCCACTGGCATCAAAAAACAGCATGGCGGGAGGTCCGAACAGTTGATGCTGGTTGAGGAACTGCTGGTGTTCCAGCGTATTATCGGTGATATCCAGCTTGATCAGGGCTATTCTGGCCAACTGATCAGTGACCAGCGGGTCTGGGAACACGGTCCGCTCAATGATTTTGCAGGATATGCACCAGTCAGCATAGAAATCCACCAGGGCTGGCTGGTTGTTCAGGGCTGCGTCTGCCAGCAGGTTATTCAGTTCATTCACTGTTGTTACGGTCTTGAAGCGGGAACTCTCTGTCTGTTCAGTGGTGCTTTCTATTGCAGTGCTGCTTTTACCCAATAACGGATTCAATGGGTCACTATTGCCCATGGCGGCACCAATAATCAGGCAGGTTCCATAGATCAGACAGAGTATGCCGACGGTCTGTCGGAACATCTGGTGCGCTTCTTTCAGATTGGTGTGAAGAGCGCCCAGGAATACGGCGCTGCCAATTAGCAAAGCACCCCACAGGAAGAGCGTGACTGATGGAGCGATAACCCGTCCCAGCATCCAGATGGCGACGCCCAGAAGTAATACGCCAAAGAATGAGCGAACACCGTTCATCCAGGCCCCGGACCTTGGCAGCAAGTGCCTTCCGCCTAACGCCAGGACAAATAAGGGAATGCCCATGCCCAGACCCAGGGCAAACAGTGTCAGCCCACCAAACAGGGCATCACCGGTTGAGCTGATATAGATCAGTGCACCGGCCAGGGGTGCCGAGACACACGGGGAAACCACCAGCGCAGACAATAACCCCATCACGGCAGCCCCCGACAAGCTGCCTGAATTTTGCTGGCTGCCACTGAGTTTGTCCCGAACCCGGGCGGGCAGCTGTAACTCGTAAAGGCCAAACATACTCAGGGCCAGCAGCGCAAAGAGTATTGCCACAGGGATCAGCAGCCATGGGGATTGGAGTTTTGCCTGAAGGTTCAGACTGGCACCAAACAGCCCCATTAATGTACCGGCAATGGCAAAGATGGCTGACATGGTGAGTATATAGGTCATCGTCAGGGCAATGGTCCGGGTTTTGGTCTGTGCCCTGGTTCCCAGTATCAGGCTGGACAGTATCGGGAACATGGGCAGGACACAGGGCGTCAGGCTAAGGCCAATACCCGCGAGAACAAAAAGGAGTAGCGCAATCGGCAGACTGTTCTGTTCCAGCTGCTGCTGGAAGGCGTTCCCGGAGTCTGATACCGCCATAAGGGTAACACTGGCTGAAACGGGCGAATCATTGACTTGGGTAATCACCAATGGAATAACAACTTTATGGGGTGGATAACACAGTCCAGCCCTGGCACAGCCCTGGAAGCCGATTTCCAGTTCCGGCAGGTTGCCTGAATGGTTGGCAGGAACTTTGATAACCAGGTTTTCACTGAATACTTCCAGTTCTTTGTTGTAATAAGGGTCAAAAATCGCTTCACCGGCAGGATAGTCAGCTGCACCCAGTGTTGAGATATCGGTTACCGGCGTAAAGGTGAAACGGTGCTTATAAAGGTAGTGCTCTGGTTTTACAGCAACATTAATGATCGCCGAACCCTGCTCAATTTGCCCGGTGAATTGAAAGGCTTCTTCGACTGGAAGAAAACCCTGGTTTTTTCTGGGTTCTGCCCCGAATAACTGGCTCAGATTGGCCTGAGCAGATATTGAGATTACCAGACTCAGGAAAAGGGGCCAGAGCAGGCGGAGTTGGCATTTTGGCATATAAGCAGCTGTTTATAATGGTGAATACTATGTATTGTGCAGTGATATATCAGAGATGCAAGTAGAGAGGGGCTTACAGAGAAAAGAAAACAGCAGAAATGAGTGGAAAAGCTCAGGTCGAAACCTGAGCCATAAGGAAAGTCAGCCTTTATAGTTGGCGGCAGACTTTTTGATGACTTCCAGGGCCGCTTCGGAACCTTCCCAGCCATCAATCTTGACCCACTTGCCAGGCTCAAGATCTTTATAGTTTTCAAAGAAGTGTTCAATCTGCTGGAGCAGCAGGGCTGGCAGATCTGTGTATTCTTTTACGTCTTTGTAGAGCGTGGAGAGTTTGTCGTGAGGAACGGCAATCAGCTTCTCGTCACGGCCACTTTCGTCAGACATGTTCAGCATGCCGACAGGACGGCAGCGAATAACTGAGCCCGGGATAACCGGGTAGGGTGTCACCACCAGAACGTCCAGAGGGTCGCCATCGTCAGCCAGGGTCTGGTTGATGTAACCGTAGTTGGCTGGGTAGAACATTGGGGTTGCCATAAAGCGGTCAACCAGAATGGCATCCATATCCTTGTCAACTTCGTACTTAATTGGCGAAGCATTGGCAGGGATTTCGATAATGACGTAGATGTCTTCTGGCAGACTTTTGCCAGCAGGAACAGATGAATAGCTCATTGACAGTCAATCTCTGTGTGAGGTCAGTTTGAAATTGCCGCGTATTATATAGAGTTTGTTACGCTCTTTTCCACTTGTAAGGGGTATCCCGCCCGGGAACCCGGGAGTGCATCTGGGCCTGGCTTGCTGGCATTGCATATTTCCGGCTGCTTATGCTCAGCTATCTGCTTGATTGAGAGCTAAAATTAATTCATTGTCAGTCGCTGGCGTGAGCTGGATTCATAAGCCAAAGGAGGTGATTGTGAGATCGATCACTGTTGAAGATTGCATGACCCCCAAAGTTGTTACCGTTTCTCCGGATATTCAAGTTGCTGAAGCCATCCGTATTCTGCTGCAACACAATATTACGGCAGCACCGGTAGTCGACAATGAAGGTACGCTTATCGGGATTCTTTCAGAATCAGACTGCCTCGAAGGGACATTGAATGGCAGCTATTTTTCCCAGGATGCGGGATTGGTGCGTGATTATATGACCATTCAAGTGGTCACCGCTGCCCCACAAGAAGATATTATCACTGTGTATCAGCGATTTATGACCGATAAGGCTTACCGTGTTCCAGTTGTTGAAGATGGAAACCTGGTGGGCATACTCAGTCCCAAAGATTTGATGTCTGCAGTTCTCGAATTTTATGAACGCCCGGTCGATTCTGCATAATTGACTTGCCAACCCGGACGATTCATTGATTATCTTGATTCATTCCATGAAATACCTGCTTTCAGGGTTATTACTTTAATTTATATTTTTAATTAATAAATTTTTTTAATTCCCTTTGTTTATTAATTTTGCTTTTCATTCATCAGCTAGACTTTTTCTTTATAGATTGGATATTTTTGAAAAGGAATTTGCATGGGCAGCACAATTTCTCCTCCTACGGGCCGTCATCCGTCATCACCAATTGATGGTTCGTCCTCAGAGTCTGAGTCAGGAAAAGAGGGGACTATGGTTACTCCTTATGGCTCTCGTAAAGTGACGGCCTCCAAAGTGGGCAAAGGAGATCCTTCTGTTCGAGGTGAAAAAGCGCATGATTCTGTAGTTCACCCTCCGGGGGAGAGAACGGTTAAACCTCAACAGGACTCATTGCCATCTTTAAATCCAGTTCCTGATGATGCTGAAGATGGTCCGGGGCCAAACCTTGATTCTACTGAAGCGAGATTATCGGCACCTGATTTGCCTGAAAGAGCATCTGCTGATAATACACTGCCCAATAATGAAGGGTCACGTTCATTTCCATCGACTCATGATTCCCGTGTTGAAAAGGGTTTGTATTGTGATCCATTAGAACCTGAACACCATGAAACAATCTTATCACCGGTTGACGAAGATGAAATTATGTCGGTAACCACTGAGCTTGCAGAAGAGCCTCGTAATGTCAGGACACATGAAATGTTGCCCAGGCATGATTCCAGCAGGTTGTTTGGGCCTGAATTTGGCACAGCAGTGGGACAGATTGTCAGAGAAAACAGAAATCCTGAGCATTCTGAAAGTAAGCTTCCGGCTCGTATTAAACCGCTTGCGGCTCATAGTAAAACGTCATCGATGGATGATGAATCGGACGTTGCCAGCGTTTCGATCGAAGGCGGTGGTCTTGATGATGATCCAACCGTTAGGAGTGGTGGTTCAGTCACTATTGAAGGAGGGGGGGATAAAACCAGCAAAAAGCTATTTCAGCGAGTATTGGGTGCAATTAACAAATTGTTGAATGTGGTCAAAAATAACCCGCTATGGGCTGGATTTGTGATTTGCAGCGCCATTTTTCTTATCACTCTCATGGTAGGACAACCTTATGCAGCGATGTTTTTTGCAATTTGTGCCCTGGCTTTTCTGGGCGTGGCTTTGGGGGTAACAGCGTATAATCTTAGTAAACCGCAGAATCCATCACAGAGTAATAGTGGTCAGAACCAGAATCCACAAAATCCACAGAGTCCACAAAATCCACAGAGTCAACAGAGTCAACAGAGTTCACAGAATTCTCCGGAAGACAGAACACAGACTGACCCAGAGACATCAACCACCAGAACTGAATCTGGCTCAAGCCCACACCCAGGTCCCGGTGGCAGGGATGACAGGCAGACGATAACAGAATCACGGCGACCCCCTGTCAGTAATGGCAGAAGTGAGCCACCTGTCACAGGAGGCAGGGCCTCCAATGCGGCAACGCAAACGGTGGAGGGAGAAAATACCAACGATCTTGCAACAAATCTTGAAAAATTCACACAATTGATCAACGAAAACTTCAGTCCATTCTCAAGTAAGGTTCATGCTCCAGAACAATGGAAGAAGAACTCTCAGGAACCGGACAGAAAAGTTGATAGAGAAACCTTAGAAAAGGTATCGACTGCTGCAGTAGGCCTTATCGACCAGTTTCGCCATATTAAGGACCATAGAGACAGCAAAGGTTCTGATATTTTTCAATATGCCAGGCTGTCTGAGGTTGAAAAGCAAACGAATCAGCTGATGGATTTAATAGAGCCTACAGATGCGTTTATTGAACAATTGACGAATACAGTTTATATGCAATTCGCTGACCCAAAGCTTTCCCCTGATCCAAATGCTTCACCACTGAGCATTGGTGATACGCGCAGACGACTGGAAAATTTTGCTAATAAAGATATGAAGGGAGTTGAGTTTTTTGATCTGTTGGTTGAGTTTGTCCGGGCGGCAAAAGCTTATAGAAAAGGTAGAATGATGTTTGGAGATAAAGCCGGTCCTGATGCTGAATCAGTCCCTTTATCTGTAAAAACTCCGATGTCCGCTCCAAAAGATGATTTGGATGATGAGTTACCAGAATAAGCGGATAAACGGCATTATTAAGTAGTAAAAAACCGAGCTAAAAGTCATTGTCGTAATTTTATATATAAATGATTTTCTGAATTTCTTTTTATAAAAAGAAATCGACCAATGTGTAATTGGCAAGAACGTTGTTTCATAACCTAAAGTTAAAGAAGCGACTTAACGGATATTCAAAATGACAGGGAGTCACTCATGAGTACCTCCATTGGCGGTGTGGATTCTTCCAGTAGCGAATCTGGAGAAAACCCCAAAACCGTTACCTTGAATGATGGCAGGATTAATTCACTCCGGGCTGCCGGCTATACCGATGCCCAGATTGAAGCCTTGTTATCAATGGCTGACCCGGATGATCAGGGTAACTCGCTAACCCCCACCCACTTCTACTCGGTTAATAAGCAGACACTGAACTCGCTTAGATATACGGGACAGCTTGATGAAGCGTCACAGAAGCTGGTTTATTTACAGGCACCTGTCGCCATGGTTCAGGAGGTCAGTAATCCGGCGAACTGGAATGGTGATAATTATATAGGTCCCGGAGCGTCACAAATCAATGCATATCTGATGGGCGAACCAGTGGATTTCACCAAGCCCAGCCTGGACGCATTGATTATGGGCGTGCTGACGGCCCGGGCAGATATTCTCCAGACACAACTGGAAGACCAGATAGAGTCCATCAATCAGAAAAATGATTTGCTGGAAGAGGCCAATATGTATTTGGCCAAAGCCAAGGAGAAAAAGGCAGCGGCTGGCACGTCAGGCTCTTCCATGATGTCAAAGGATATGATTGATTTCTGGAAACAAATGGGCGCTCAGACTGACCGAAGCGGTAATGACGATAGTCATAATGCTGCTGAGTGGGATGCCAATATTGAGCATTTGAAATCAAAAATTGAGTCGCTGACCAGTCAATCACAATTGCAAACCACCAAGCTTCAACAGACTATCAATAAATACAACCAGACGTTTGAAATGCTTTCTAATTTTATCAACAAGTACTTTCAGTCCATAAGTACTATTATTCAAAATATGCGTTAACTCATGGAGGAGTCACACGTGAATAGTGAAGATCTGAATTATGAAGGTGCAGAACTTGAAGACAAGCTCATGAATTTCTTCGGTGAGGGGGGAACCTTCAAAGATTTGAAAAACTTGAGTGATGATGCCATGGAAGCAATATACTCAGTTGCCTACAATCTTTATCAGGGTGGAAAGTACGAAGAAGCAACGAAAGTTTTTCAATTCTTGTGTTTTTACGACCATTTCAATCGTAAATACTTTCTTGGATTAGGTGCCTGTCAACAAATGCAGAAACAATACGACAGCGCCATCGAGATCTTCTCATTTGCTACTCTTCTGGATTCTGATGATCCCCGACCAATGATGTATATCGGCGATTGTCATTTAGCGAAAGGCGACAGGGAAAAGGCTCAGATTTCTTATGAGACTTCCATTGATTGGGCCGGTGATAGCCCGGAATATGCCAAGGATCTGGAACGTGCCAAAAATATGCTGGAAAATCTAAAATAGCCAGGGAGTAAGCAGAATGGATGGTATCCAACAGGGGTATTCGGCGGGGCAGATACCACAACAGGCGGGTATAGACCCATCACTCCGGCAACAACAGACCGATCAGGTTGCGCAAAAAGAAACAGTCAGTCGTGGTTATTCGGAGCAAAACACGGTATCGACGAATCAGGTTCAGGAGAATATTTCTCCTCCCCTTAAGCCGCCGCACAGTCTGGATGTTCCAGCGAAAGGCTCAGATACTCCTTCTGGAAAAGTCCTCAAGGAGATCTCTGTTTTTTCCGAAATCCAGAAGCTGAGTAAAACGAACCCTGAAGCGGTAAAGCTTGGTCTGGCTTCTGAGGCAGTGATCGAACAAGGTGGTCAGGATTATTTGGCTCTGGTCACTGGTGATCTGAAAGCCTTCGCCGAGGGGCCTGGCGGGCGGCCGAATCCACTGGCGGGTCATATCAGTTCTATGCAGAGCAACAAGGACCACCTGTTGTCCATGGGTTACAGTAATGAGCTGGTTGATGGAATGTTGAAATTGGCTGACCCGAAAGATCCGGATAACTCCCTGAGGACCATGCATTCATTCTCTGCCCAGGTGGGTGGCAAACTTGCCGGTGATGACTCGCTTGGACAGCTGGGTGATCTTTTTGCCGATACTTTCAACAAAGTTGCCAACCTGAAAGGGGGACCCACAGACCTTCAAAAAGAATTGCAAGCTGAACTGAAGGCCTTTACTTCAACATTCCTGGATTCAAATAAAACGCTGGATGTGGATACTGCAACTCAAATGCTGATGCAAATTCAGACCAAGTTGCAGGACAGTCGTCTGGTATTCAACCAGGAAAATATCAAAATTAATGAGCAACAGCGACAGCAGGTTTCGGAAAAACGGTTGGCAAAGATTGCCGAATCGATTGAAAAAGCGGAAGAAGCCAAAGAATCAGGAAAGATCGCTAAAATATTCGGTTATATAGCCGTCGCTCTCATGGCTGTTGTTATGGTTGTTATGTTTGCTACGGGTGTTGGTTCGCCATTAGCCATGGGGCTCATGGCCGCATGTCTGGCTCTGACCGTGATGATGACTGTTTCTTCCGAGACCGGCGACTGGATGAACAAGGGAGTTGCCTCGATCTTCGAGGCATTTGGTGCGAATGAAGACCAGGCCATGATTGGCGCGATGGTGTTCTGGTCGTCCTTGATTCTGGTAATGAGTCTTGGTGGTGCGTTTGCCGGAGGGGGGGCCAGTGCTGCGGCTACAGCGGCGAACGCAACTTCTCAGGGTACTGCTGCGGCGGCGGGTGGTGCATCCAGTGCCGCGACAGTCACAGCCTCGGCAACAACGACGGCGGCAACAGCGACAGCCAAGACAGCCAAGATGGCAGCGATTACCACCCGCTGTACCCAGGCCGCCAGACTTACTGGTGGGGCTGCCATGATTGCTGATGGTTCGGTCAATGTTCACATTACCAACCTGAATTATGACGCAGATATGTTAAGAGCCGAGGCGAAAGAGCTGTATGCCTGGATGCTGGCCAATCAGCATGCCATCGATAATCTGACTGAGGATATCCAAAAGGTTATCGAAGATATGCAGCAGGTATGGCAAGTCATGACCAGCATGATGAAAGACAACCACGATACGATGACCAAGCTCAATAGCTCTCTCAAAGGATAATTAATAAAAGTTGCTTTACCCTTAACACTGATACATGGAGGTAACTCATGGCCGAGGGAATTTCTAGTGCAGACCGGGCGGCACACAGTGCAAATATGCAGATGCTCCTTGAAAAACCAGCAACAGCTGACGCAAAGAAAGCGGCAATCAAAAAAGGCGATATTGACTTTCAGCAAGAGAGCGTCCGTCTCGCCTCAACCAAACACGCTAAATCCGAGGTTTTGAACGACCTTAACAAAGCAGGTCAACAGGCCAAGCCGACACTGGCCTCGCCCGATGATCTGTCACCGAACCAAATGACCAATGCCAGTAAAACCCTGGCTACTTTGTCCAAGTCAACCGACGAGGCCATGGAGTCAACCAAACAGCTGTTCACTAATATCCAGAATGGTACGGTGACCAAAGGAGAAACCGCAAAGCTGAAATCACAGGCCGCGCTTCTTGATGATGCTTCTTCGCACATGCAGTTGCTCTCCGGCAAAGGAGTGGAAACCTCTGCAGGAAAGCGGCAGGTACTGGCCGGTATGGGCAGCTTTCAGAAGACTCAGCTGGATAACCTGGAAAAGCTGTCAACCTCTAAAGATATCCAGACGTTTCTTGCCGATCAGCATGGAGGAGCAAAAGGTCTGGACCAGAAAACGGCCATTCTGAGATCTCTGGGCTTTACTGACAGCCAGATCAAAACGATGATCTCTCTTGCGCCGCCGGATACTGACGGCAGTCGTCTGGATATGATGCGCTCAGCAGGCTCTGATACCAAGGCCGTTCTGCAGGCGCTGGGGTTTGGTGCCGATACGGCCAAAGGGCTGGCAGCACTATTGAACGGCAAACTTGGCCAGTTTGGCAGTGCAGAGCAAAAGCAGCTGCTGGCCAAAATGGGCTTTGGCCAGGAGGAAATACAGGTCATTCTGCAAGCCAGCAATCCTATTTCATTAAAGAACCAGTCCGCCCTTATGCGTAATGCTCCCCAGGGACTTTCACAATTTCTAATGAACAGCAGCAAGGGAATGAACCTGCTTGCTGCTGGTGAAGCCTTTGCGGATATGAAAGTGCTTGAGCAGTTGGTGGATATCTTTGCCGTGATGGAGCTTCTGTTCAAGATGAGTGCCAATCAGCGTGCTGCCTCAAGGGAGTCTCGTTCCATTGAGCAGCAGGCGGCAAAATCTGAGATTCTCAACCAGGCAGAAGAAATGAAGAATGCAGCCCTGATGACTGCCATTGGTGGCTGGGTCAGTGCTGGTACCAAGATCATTTCCGGTGGTATCCAGGTTGGTATGTCAGCTAAAGCCGGTGGACTGGACCAGGGGAATATGCAACGGCAGGTAGCAATTGGTAATGGTCTTTCCCAGATGACCGCTGCAAGCGGTGATATGATCAAGGCTGGTACAGACTACCAGGCAGGCATGCATCAGGCCCAGGGCAAATTACACGAGGCAAACCAGAGAATGCATGATTCTGCTGCACAGTCTGATAGCGAGTTTATGAACCTCCATCAGGATATGGTGAAAACGGTGATCAGCAAGATGGATGAGATCATCCGCTCATGGTTTGAAACACTCAAATCGACAACAAGAGCCTGATCACAGGTCAATCTGAGCTTGATGACATAATCAAAGGACGTGGTTTATAAGATGTAGCCAACCCTGCGGGTTGGCTTTTTCTTGCACAGAGGGAACGCATGGGTAATCCACTTGGAGGAATACAAGCCTCAGCAGCGGTGCAGCAGATGCAGGCTCCCGGTGCGGCTGGTGAGAGCGCAGCTGGCAAGGCTGGGAAACTGTCAACCGGGCAGGGGGTAGAAGCCTCCAATCAGAAACCATCGATGCTTTCCACTGCCGATGCTGCGGAAGAACTTACCAGTTTGTTGGCTAAGTTCAAGAATCCAAAAGACATTGAAGCCGATAAGGGTAAATCGGCAAGTGCACGGCAGCTTGAATTAATTGAAAAAATCAAGAATGTTGAAGAAGTTCCTGAAACACAGGATTTCAAAAGACGCTTTCCTAAAGAATCAAAAGAGGATTACCGACAAGAAGACTATCTGAAAGGGGCCAAAGAGGAGTTCAAGGACCCTTACCACCAGTATCTTGCGCTTTATGAGATCGCTGTTGATTTTAAAGCCGATCCTGACGCCCTGCCTAAAGATGAAATTTTTAAAGCCATTGAAGCGCTTGAAAATGAGCATCCTCAATATATTGAGATTGGCAGAGAGATCTCAAACGCTGCTGGTAAACTGGCCGAGGACTACCATCCCGGTAAAACCCCGGATGAAGTTCGTTCGCAGCTATACGGTCATGTCAAGGATCATAAATCCCTCGGCGCAGCATTTAAAGACCTGACTAATAACCAGGGCGGGGTGGATGCAGATCCGGACAATAATCAGGTGGCGGCTGGTTTTGAGAACTCAGTTGATAGAAGGCTCAGGTTTTTGAGTGGTGAGTTGAATTCCATGACCTCCAAAACGGAAGACACCCACCTGCGCTCAGTGATTAATGATATGACGACCTTGAAAAGGCTGGTGGGTATCCATGATTGCTGTATGGAAACACAAGGGGAGATGAGAAGGCCACCGGTTAGTATTGGGCAATTTGATGGTCAGAAATATATGACCAATGTTCTGGATTTATTGGATCAACAGTTTGTTTCAGGAAGTGACTTTACCAATTTAATTAAGCAAATGGGGTTGAGTGAGCAGCCCGTTGAAGTCAGAACGGCCTTCATGAATAAGACCGCGACCTTGATTCGTGAGATTCCGGAAGAAATTTTTGCCAATGAACAAATTAAAGAAAGCCTGAGTCAAGCAATCCTGGAAGTACAGGATAATCTGGTTTTGGAAGAAGAAGGTTCGGTGAAGACGGATGAAAATTACGGCAAGGGTGGAGAAACCGAAGTCTCGGAGGATGCGTTAAAAGGTTTTCTTGGTTCAAACAGTATTATTGATGATTTGGGTCGTGAATTCAAAGGGGCTCAGGAACCAGATAATCCGTTTATGGCATCCACTGGTGTTCCCACTCTTGGAGCTGGAACGACGCAGCCTGAGCCTGCGGCACAGGGTGAAATGTCAACGACAGCAACTAATGCCACCGTTGATCCGGCAACAGCCACCTCCCCTGAGGTGACTGCCAAAGGAGGTGCCAATGGGGCAACCGAGGTGACGGCAAAGGGCAGCTTTGATGGGCTTTCCGATCAAGAGCTCATACAGAAACAGGATGAGTTACTGGATAAGGCCCGGGATTTGCATCAACGCAAGGATACCAACTTTGTTTTTGACTGCTCATTAACTGCATTGCAACATGCAGAAGAGAATGGTGTTGATATTATTGATGCGCTGAAAGATGTCGCCAGCCAACGGGGTAAAGCCTTTGCCAAAGATCTTAAAGTAGCTATTACACCCGAAGGGGAGGGCAGAGAACTGCAGCTTATCCCGCCAGATACCAAAGCGCTGGGAGAGTGGGTGAAAACTCATCCTGGTCAAAGTGTGAATGATCTGGTTCGTACGGCAATGGAAGTATTGAAAGAGGATCGTGGTCCGGATTTAGATCTTGAGCAGTTAGAAAACAATCTTGCCAGCCTTAAATCAACCATTGCTGAAATAGATTCGAAAATAAAGAAAAGGCCATCTAAATCCTTTCGAGACAGTGTGTCTCCTCACCTCAAAGAAGGTCCCTTCAGTGCTCGTTTGAAGTCGTTCTTTAAGCATCCGTTTGACCCTGTTAGTGAGCCAAAAACACGTCCGCTGGGTACTGATATCTTTGACCGGATGGAATACTCCCACACGTTCAGCATCAGGGCTGAGGAGAAGAGCCTGTCTGTTGAGTCAACCTGGGATGAGTCTGATGGTCAGGATGCCGCGGAGGGTATGCAGGTCCAGGCAACCCTGGATGCAACGGGAAATCAGGAGGTAGATGATGGAATGACGGTTGAAGCAACATTTGAGACTGACAATGCTTCAGTTCCGTCAATTCCTGCCAGGGGAACCGCAGCGTTTATTGCCGCTAAGGTTCAAGGGCAAGTGGAAGGGGAGTTATATGGTGATATTGGTGATGTCCTTAAAGATATCCAGTCAATGGCAGGGGACAAGGCTCAGTTAGAACAGTTACTTGGTTATATGGATCAAGCAAAAGAATCACAAATTGAAATACCTCTACTGGGTGGTAATGAAACCAGGATCGAGACGTACATCCAGTCACTGGTTGATCTTCAGGGGGCTCCGCGGATGAATCCGGGAGGATATGAGCCACCAGCGGGTGAAGTGAAAAGTTAAGGAGGACGAATGGATTGGCGTAATAGCGTAGTCTCTGAATTTGCTGAGGCCATGGGTATCAAGGGGTTCGATTTCGGTGATACCGGCGTAGCATGCTTTGAAATTGAGGGTGCCGGATCCTTTTATATGGAACAAAAGGAAGAGGGTGTTTTGATGTATCTGGCCCGGGAGATTGACCCCTTTAACAGCCTGCCCGTTTTAGAAAGTGCACTGGCAGAGTGCCATTACAAAAAGAGCTTTCCTTATCCCTTACAGGTAGGCCTTCAAGAAAATCAACTGGTTATCTGTTTGTTTGTGGATGATTCTGATTTCAACCGCCCCAGTGTGGAGCGCGCTATGCAGTTTTTGATGAACAAGGCAGATGAGCTAAAATTGTAAGATAAAAATATTAAAAAGGTGTTTTAAAACAGATAAGAGGATTTGAAGTACCTCAACCAATCAATAATGAATAGAGGTTACTATCATGGCGGACAATATTATCAAGACGGGTAATCTGGCAGATAAAGCGCTGGAAAAAACGCAGGAAGGCTTTGCCAATCCGAATCAACCAGAAGATGGGGCGGCAGGCCGTTTCGCCCAGCTGGTTTCGCCAGATGGAGCCTCGCAGGCGGCGAACGTTAAACCTATTGACGTGGCAGCTAATCCGGATGCCCCGGCCCTGACGCTGGGAGATAAGGTGCTTCAGGGAATGCAGGGTCTCAGGAATCATGTGGAAGGCAGGGCTGACCTGGTCAAGCAGCACCTGGCACCCGGTGAGGCGATGGGGATGAAGGATATGTTCAAAACTCAAATGGCTATGACCAATCTGATGATTACTGAAGACTATATTGGGAAGATTGTCAGTAAAAGTACTCAGACATTCGATACGCTGTTACGTAACCAGTAATTTTTTCTTTTCTGTAAGCTGAAGGAAAATAAGGTGATTTTTCTTCAGCTATCGTCATTGCCCCTCTCTTTTAAAACTATACTCGGTAAATCATAATTTTTCTTCGCAACTGGCCGTTAAATGTATGAGTAATTATATTTTAACGTGCATAAGGTTGGCTCGTCATGAAACAGGGGTTTGTCCAGAGCTTTAAGGTTACATTACTGTGTCTCATCGGTGTTTTATTGCTGGGGTGTAAGGTCGAGCTTTATTCAGGGCTTGATGAAAAAGAAGGTAATGAAATGCTTGCCATCCTTCTTGATAATGACATTCCCACTGAGAAGCTGGTGGATAAAGACAAAATTGTCACCATCATGGTGGAAAGCGGTAATGTTGCAAGATCTATCAAGATTTTGAGCAGTCTTGGTTTTCCGAAAGAAAAATACTCGTCGATCGGTGATATTTTTCCTAAAGATGGTTTGATTTCTTCCCCGACAGAAGAGCGGGCCCGTTATACCTATTCCATGTCACAGGAGCTTTCGTCAACATTGTCGATGATTGATGGTGTCGTGACTGCTCGTGTTCATGTGGTATTGCCTCAGGAGCAGGATAGCCTGACGGATGTCAACTACCCCTCATCAGCTTCAGTGTTTATCAAGTATACCCCTGAGCTGGAACTGGCGGGTCTGGTGCCGAAAGTAAAAACTCTGGTGGCAAACAGTATTGAGGGGCTTTCCCTGGAGAAGATCGCTGTTTCCCTGTTCCCGGCAACCCGCCTGAACTCTGGCAATTTTGACAGCCCATCAACAGAGACTGTGCTGTTTGTCGATGTTACTCCCGGTTCTGCAGGGGTTATTCGCATTGTTGTCTATGCTTTGATTCTCTTGCTGTTATTGGCCCTGGGAGCCGGTGGCTATTTCTTCTGGATGATGGAACAGAAGAAAAAGTCGAAGAAAAAAAAGGGTGATCGCAAATAGCGGATGATTTGCTCAAGACCACAATTATTTGTGGGACAGTGCATGTGCCGTTAAATGGTGACTCATTGGAGTGTATGGGGTTGGAGTGAAATGACCAATGAACAGTAACAATGTTTTTCAGGAACATAATGGAACAAGCCTGTTCAATCATATGGTTGAGTTTAACTTCTTTCCTGTTCGTTATGTGCATGCTAGCTGGCTTAAATCGGATAAACATTTCAAGTTACTGAAATCGCTTCAGACCAGTGTGCCTGCACAATTTAGTCTGTCAAACTACCTGCTGAGCAAGTTTGGCATCGCCAAGCAGTTTGATTATGACTTTGATCGCCCGGATAAAAGGATAGTATTTGCCAGTGCCGAAGAAATTGAACAGTTGGCTTTGTACATCGGGCTGATTCTCAACGAAGCCACTGTCCGGTCAGTGATTCGTCGTGATGAGCGTAAGGCGCTGGAGAAATGCCTGGGCGAAGAGGCCTACCGCTTTACCGTGAAAAAAGCGCAGTTTATCAGCCGTGCTTCAGAAAAAAATGGTCCCGGTGTACTCATTGACTGGAAACACCTGGATCGATTTAAAGCATTTCTGGAACTCAATGGCCGACAGGTTATTGCCACAGCGTTTTCTGATTTGCCCGGAGCCTTTCGGCAACGGTTGATATTAAAAATGCCCAGCAGCTGGAAGAAGACCTTGAGTTCACCAGGTGCCGGGGGACTGGACAAAGCCCAGTGTGTGAAGTTACTGGTAAAAACTCATAAAGAGGTGAATCGACAGTGGCGGCACCTGTTATCCTGAATAATGTCCAGCTGGAGCTGGATCCAACCTGCAAAGTGCTCAAGGCAGACGACTATGTTGTTTATCTTGAAGCCCAGGAAATTATTAAGGCAGCCCGGGAGCAGGCTGCCGGTATTACTGAGGAAGCCCGCCAGGCCTATGAGCAGGAAAAAAAACGCGGGTATCAGGAAGGTTTGGCGGAAAGTAAGGCTGAACAGACAGATCACATGTTGAAAGTGGTCAGCAGGACGATCAATTATCTTTCAGATATTGAAAATACCCTTGCGAATATCCTGCTTTCCGGGGTGAAAAAAATCATCGGTGAATTCGATCAGGAAGAGTTGGCCATAAGCCTGGTTAAAAATGCCCTGCAACATGTCAGAAATGAGAAACATGTCACCATCCGTGTGCCATCTGCTCAGTACAGTGCTGTTCAGGCGCGCCTGAATACCATTCTGGCGGAGTATAAAGGTGTTGGTTTTATTGATCTTGTAGCTGATCCCCGGCTCTCATCCGGTGATTGTATTATGGAGAGTGAAATCGGCGTTGTTGATGCCAGTGTTGATGTTCAGTTACGGGCATTACAGAAGCGGTTTGACAGTCTCCAATCATTAGCTGCGCGCAGTCGTGAGGCCGACATGGCTGACAAGGCTGAATAGCGAGTGCTCTGCAGATTGTCAGAGTACCCTGGCAGCTGTTGTTGGAAGAAGCCGCTGAGATAAGCAGTATATACCTCCGTTTGAGGCTTACCTTGTCCGGCAGGACATAATCAGGCAGGTATCTCCATTAAATTCCCCTATCTTTATCACTGAAATTTATATTCAGTAAAGGTACTTGCTTATGTCTGAATCCAGTCGTTCCACCGTAATTGGCAGTGCGTTAATTTTGTCAGGAACGGCCATCGGTGCGGGCATGCTTGCTTTGCCGCTGGTATCAGCCAGTACCGGGTTGATGCCGGTTATGATTATTTTTGCAGTGACGGCATTCTTCGCGGTTATCTCTGCCCTTTATGCCTTTGAGGCCAATGTTGCCATCAAGCCTGGCTGTAATTTGTATACCATGGCCAGCAGAACATTAGGGCGGATGGGGAAGGTGCTCTCTGCCATTGCCCCTCTCGGGCTTTTTTACGCATTGATGTCCGCCTACTTTGCCGGGGGCGGATCGTTACTGGCGCAGTACGCTCAAGCAGTGGTTCCCGGAGCTTCCGCTCAACTGTGCGTGATATTCTTTGCCCTGATTGCCGGAGCCTTTGTTTATTACAGCACCCGGGCAGTGGATCTTGTTAACCGTATCTTTTTCACCCTGATGATCGTTACTTTTATTCTTGCCCTGATGTCACTGGCACCTTCGGTGCGTTATGAGAGCATGATACATACGGCGAGGGTAGAGTATCTATCGGTTCTGGCGGCACTGCCGGTGATATTTACTTCGTTCGGTTATCATGGTGGCATTCCCAGCATTATCATTTATCAAAAGAAGCAGCTGCAGCATATTCCCCTTATTTTTTTGTTAGCGACCCTGATCCCGCTGGTGGTTTATATCTTGTGGCTGGTGGCGGTGATGGGGGTATTGCCCGAGGGCTTATTGCTGCAAATCAGTCAGTCAACCGGGGCAACGGCTCATTTAATTTCAGCATTAAGCAGTGATAAAAATGTACACACTATTCTGTACCTGTTTTCTGATCTGGCGTTATTGACATCCGTGTTGGGCGTTGCCCTTGGGCTGTTTGATTATCTTGCCAACTTATTGCAAAGGGCGGATACCCGCATTCATCGGCTGCAGACCGCCCTGGTGACCTTTATCCCACCGGTTATTATTGCCATTATGTTTCCGGATGGTTTTGTCGCCGCCCTGGGTTATGCGGCGGTTGCTCTGGCCATTCTGGCTATCCTTCTGCCTACGGCAATGGTCTATGTACTAAGAAAGCAACCGGCCTATGAAAACCCGTTTCGGGCACCCGGGGGAACGGTTTTGATGTCAACCTGTTTTGTATTTGGCTGTATCATCATTGTGTCTCAATTTATTTCGAGGCTATAGGTTTTTTTGTGTAAGTTAATAATTAAAAGTGAACCTTTGTTAATTAAACAATAAATCTGCGTGCCTTGTAATTTAAGCGGTTGTTTATAGTGGTTGATCCTGTTGGGTCGTCTTGAAATTACGGGTTTTCCGAAATGTTGATTTATTTTTGTTTTATATCAATGGCTTTAATTTCAGGTTTATATAAACTTCAGTTCTAGATTTTTAACCCTTCTCTTATTATTCATTTTGGCCAGTTCGCTGGCTGTCTCTGTTTGGGACCTTCCCGGAGATGGTGGTGAACGGCGGTAGAGGTTTGCGTATGCAGGTCATAAAGGCTGATGTAGCCATTGTCGGTGCCGGAGGTGCCGGTCTTCGGGCTGCGATTGCCGTTGCCGAAAAAAATCCTGAGCTTAAAGTGGCATTGATTTCCAAAGTCTACCCTATGCGGAGTCATACGGTGGCTGCAGAAGGCGGTTCAGCCGGTGTCATTCAGGATCATGACTCTCTGGAAAACCACTTTGTTGACACGGTGGCCGGTGGTGACTGGCTCTGCGATCAGGATGTAGTGGATTACTTTGTGTCCCACGCCACTGAAGAGATGATCCGCCTGGAGCACTGGGGCTGCCCCTGGAACCGAAAGGACGACGGTGACGTAAACGTTCGTGCTTTTGGTGGTATGAAGATTGAGCGCACCTGGTTTGCTGCCGACAAATCTGGCTTCCACATGTTGCACACATTGTTCCAGACGTCCACCAAGTACCCATCCATTGAACGATACGATGAGTATTTTGCCACTGACCTGATCATGGAAGATGGCCGTGCCCAGGGCGTTGTTGCTATCGAAGTGAAAACCGGCGAACCAAAAGTATTCCTGGCGAAGTCAGTGGTGCTGGCAACAGGCGGCTCTGGTCGTATTTTCCGTTTCAATACCAATGGTGCCATTGTGACCGGTGACGGTCATGCCATGGCCCTGCGTGCTGGCGCACCGCTGCGTGATATGGAGTTTGTTCAGTACCACCCAACCGGCCTGCCAGGCTCCGGTGTATTGATGACAGAAGGTTGTCGTGGTGAAGGCGGTATCCTGTTGAACAAGGATGGTTACCGTTACCTGCAGGATTATGGCCTGGGGCCAGAGACTCCGGTTGGTCAACCAAAGAACAAATACATGGAACTGGGCCCGCGTGACAAGCTGTCCCAGGCCTTCTGGCAGGAGCAGCGCAAGGGCTGCACCATTGAAACGCCACTGGGTGATGCGGTACACCTCGACCTGCGCCACCTTGGCGAACAGAAGCTGATTGAGCGTCTGCCACTGATCTGTTCCCTGGCGAAAAACTACCTGGGAGTGGATCCGGTTCATCAGCCAATTCCGGTTCGTCCTGCGGTTCATTACACCATGGGTGGTGTCAGAGCGGACATCAACTGTGCCACCGATCTGGCCGGTCTGTTCGCTGCCGGTGAATGTGCCAGCGTCGGTATGCACGGTGCTAACCGTCTCGGTTCCAACTCTCTGGCAGAGACCGTGGTCTTCGGTAAGGTTGCCGGTGAAAGTGCGGCGGATTTTGCCAGCCAGAACGTCATGTCTGATGAACGCAAGTTGCTGGATCAGGCGAAAGCGCACCTGGCAGCCATCGAAAGCCTGCGTAATGCCAATGGTACTGAGAAAGCATCGCACCTGCGTCACGAAATGGTGAAAACCATGGAAGACAGCTTTGGTATTTATCGGGTGGGTGAAGAGATGCAGGCCGGTCTGGACAAGATCTCCGAACTGCGTGAGCGCTTCAAAAACGTCAAGGTGGAAGACAAGAGTAAGGTCTTCAATACCGAACTGCTGCAGGCCTTTGAACTGCAAAGCTCCCTGATGGTTGCTGAGTGTATGGCCATTGGTGGTGTTGAACGTAAGGAGTCCCGTGGTGCGCACCAGCGTATTGATGGCTTCGAAGCCCGTGATGATGTCAACTTCCTGAAACACTCCGTCACCTTCTATAACGGTGATGCCAAGCCTCGTCTGGAATATGAAGACGTGAATGTAACCCGCTTCCAGCCAGAAGAGCGCGTCTATGGCGCGGCGGCTGAGAAAAACGGTGAAGGGAAGTAAGGAGGCCCCATGAGTGATAAAACCATAACCATCGAGATTCTGCGTTATAACCCGGAAACCGATGACAAGCCGACATTTGGCACTTTCACTATTCCTTATGTGGAAGCCTGGTCCATGCTGGATGCCCTTGAGCATATCAAGGATGAACTGGATTCCAGCCTGGCTTACCGCTGGTCCTGCCGTATGGCGGTGTGTGGCAGCTGTGGCATGGTGATCAACGGTACACCAAAGCTCGGCTGCGAAACCTTTCTGCGGGATTACTATCCGAACCCCATTCGGGTTGAGCCACTGGCTAACTTCCCGATTGAAAAGGATCTGGTGATTGACTCAGAAGACTTCATCAAGAAACTGGAGTCAGTGAAACCGTACATCATCAATGCGATGGAGAAGCCGGTTGAGGAAGGAGTGAATAAACAGACGCCTCAGCAGCTGGGCCTTTATAAGCAGTTCTCCATGTGCATTAACTGCATGCTCTGCTACTCCGCGTGTCCACAGATGGGCTTGAACCCACTGTTTACCGGTCCTGCGGTGATCGCCCTGGGCCACCGCTATAACCTGGACAGCCGTGATGATGGCTATGAACAGCGTACCGAAGTGATTCAGGGCAAGAATGGTGTCTGGTCCTGTACCTTTGTGGGTTACTGTTCTGAGGTTTGTCCAAAGAATGTTGACCCGGCCGCTGCCATCAACCAGAACAAACTGCAGGGTTCTCAGGATTGGGCGCTCTCTTTCCTGATGCCACGTAAAGGAGACAAGTGATGAGTCGTCGCCCCTATGTGCGTCCCATGAAGCGCACCTGGTATATGGATCATCCCTTCTACCGCCAGTACATGATCCGGGAATCCTCCTGTGTATTTGATGGCCTCTATGCCATCAACCTGTTTGTCGGTCTGATGCAGCTGGTCAAGGGTGAAGCCGCCTGGAATAGCTGGCTTGCCTTCCAGGCCAACCCGTTAATGATTCTGTTTACCGTGGTTACCCTGGGTCTGACTATTTACCATGCCGTCACCTATTTCGATATGACGCCCCGCGTTCTGCCACAGCAGATTCGTAAAATGGTAAAAGACAGTGTGGTTAACAAATTGATGTACGTTGGCCTGGCAGTGGTTTCTGCCATCATTCTGGCTGCGGCCACCATGGGACTTTGACGGGGATAGGAGTGGGAACATGAGTAATAAACGCCATATCGAACCTCTGTTGTGGAGTCTGTTTGGGGCTGGTGGTACCACTATCGCCTTTTTCTTTCCGGCCATTATTTTTGTGGTTGGTCTGGGCGTGCCTCTGGAAATTATTCCGGCAGAAGCGCTCTCTTATGAGCGAATGTCTGCGTTCTTTCTGGAGAGCTGGATTGGCAAGCTGGCACTGATGGTGGCTTTGGTGCCTTCTTACTGGGCCTGTATTCACCGTATTTACCACGGTGCTCACGATCTGGGTTTCCACCCGGGGGTTGGGGTAAAAATGGCCTGTTATGGTGGTACGTTGATTCTCAGCCTGGCAACCATTGCTTTATTGCTGGTCTGATCAGGTTTTATGAGGGGGCTGAGTAAGCCCCTTTTTTTGGCATAAAAAACTAGGAAGCTTGTTCAGAGCGTTGGCTTTTTTCCTGAAGATAATTTTGCTCGATGCGCCGTTGATTGCGTGCCTGAGCGATTTTTTCCGCTAATGTCGGGTCTCTTGTCAGTAACTCTTCCTGCTCGAACATCACTTGATTGATCTGCTCGTGAATTTTCTGGGTGATGCTATTGACCATTTGATTACGATTCGCCGCGGTTAGCGAGTGTGTCTGGATAAAGCTGTCCACCGCCATTCTGATCATGGAACCCAGCGGGCTGTCATGTTCATCGGACTTTTGGAGAATAAGATCGAGACTGCCCAGGTTTTCGAGTGTCATGATGTGAGTCCTGCGGTTAGGTAAGTAGTGGTTCCCTTTGCATAGAGTCTCGCAAAGTGATTGCATATTTGCTGATGAATCTCTTTGGGCAGAGGACTGACTGTTTTTATTGCGGCCAGAACTTTTTCCAGTTGGTCCGTTGTTTTACAAGCAAGAATTGCGGGCAGAACACCGCCCCATTGGCCTTGTTCTGTCAGTGCTTTGATCATTTCCAGATGATCAGGTGATAAAGACTCAACCTGACGTTGGCCAACGGCCAGATTGCTGGTTGCATTAGCGGTTCTGTCCGATTGGGGAGTTGCCCTGGTTTCACTGACCTCCCGTCCTCTATGACTGGCTTTGTTATTAGCAGGGGAGGGAGCCTCTTGTGCAGGTATATAAGACGTCTGGTTGTCGCCAGTTATTTTTGGAGGCATCTTTTCCATCCCCGGTTTGCCATCATAGAATGTTTTGTAAGTTTTTTGCCTTGTTTACGAGTAAGATAATTTATCGGCGGCTTCAGCTTTATTTCTACCGGAAGCTGCCAGTTTATCCGGGAGAGTCTGCATGCAGAAAATAGTGGTGGTGACCGGCGTTAGCCGGGGGCTGGGTCTGGAACTGTGTCGTCAATATCTTGCGCAGGGTGCCAAGGTTTATGGTTGTTGCCGCTCTCCGGAACAGTCGCAGAAACTGCTGGAGCTGAAACGCAGTGCTGGTTATCAGTTTGAGCTGGTTCCCCTGGATATTACCCAGCCCGGAATGATCCATAACCTGCAGTATGTGATTGAAGAGCCCATTGATATCCTGATCAATAATGCCGGAATTTATGGCCCTTTCGGTCTGTCTTATGATGAGGTGACTGTTGATTCATGGATGGAGGTTTTGCGAGTTAATTCGGTGGCCCCGATGATGGTTACGCAGGCACTGGTGGAAAAAGTAGCCCAGAGTCATGAGAAAAAAATCATCATGATGTCCAGCAAAATGGGCAGTATGGGGGACAATCAGAAAGGCGGGAGTTATATCTATCGCTCTGCCAAAGCCGCATTGAATGCGGTGGCTAAAAGTCTGGCTATTGACCTTGCCGGGAAGGGTATCAGTGTTGGTGTATTGCATCCGGGCTGGGTTCAGACGGATATGGGGGGCGTAAATGCTCCGATTGATACGGAAACATCCATCAGGGGCGTGCGCAAGGTTATTGATCAACTTTCTTTGAAAAACAGTGGCCAGTTCATCAATTATGATGGATCAGTGATTCCCTGGTAAGTTGATTAACCGGTGAAATTTGCATGCAATCTATTGTTCAATCGCTACACTTTTTTGCCCGTTATGGCTTGAGCCTGACGGTTTTGTTTCTATTGTCTGCTATCCCCTCTGAAATTGCAGGCTTTTACCTCCAACAGTCTTTTGCTGGCAATAGCGAGATAAGTGGTGGGTTTGCAGATCTGTTTGCATCAGTGTTGATAGAACCGCTGGCAACGGGGGCAGCGATTTTCTTTATTGAGAGTCGTGATCAGGGCGAGAAGCTAAGCCTTTATGACAGTTTAATAAAGTCGGCGGGTATCTATTTTCCGTTGGCGACCAGTTACCTGATCGTGTTTGTATTAGTCATGCTTGGGTTTAGCCTCTACCTGATACCGGGATTTTATCTGCTGTACAAATTGATGTTTGTGGAGTTTCGGGTTGCCCTTAAGGGTGAGCCTCCAGTGGAGGCTATTCAGGCAAGCTTTAATCAGACGAAGCAGCAGTGGTCCCTGTTATTACTGCCTTTTACTGTATTGCTGTTCACTCTGCTGTTCTCACAATTCCTTATTAGCTATCTATTGATGAGCCCTGAGAATGTACTGTGGTTACAGGTTATGGGTGGTGTTCTGGAAGCGCCCTTTATGGCGTTTGCCGTTGTGGTTGGCTTTCGGCTGTTCAGCTTGACCAGTCAGCGGCCTTTATAGTTTGGGATACAGGGCTTCGATGCTGTTAAACGTATCCTGCAGTTCAAGAAAAAGAGGGTCATAACGTTCCGGTTCCACTTGTTGCCCTGACTGCTCAAGGTCTCCGGCAAGTATTGCCAGTTGCTCCGCCCCGACGATTGCAGCACCACCTTTAATCCGGTGGGCAAAGTTGACAATAAGGGGCGTTTGCTGATTGTTGACCGCTGCTTTCAAATTCAGGATGTCTTCCCGGGTGCTCTGAAAAAACGTTGATAACAACTCTTCCAGCAGGACTTCATCACCGTCGGTGATTTGATGTAAATTTTCCAGATTGATCATAAAAACTTCCTGTACAAATTAAAGATAAATTAGTTTTTCGCCATTAAACGGCAGTGCTTTAGTCAGCAGCCTGTTCCATAACGTATGTTTTTACCGGTGTTGCGATAAGCAGGCCTGAAAAGTTCTCACCTTTTTCACTGCTTGCTATAGTCATCCGTTGCAGAGTTACAAATGTCTTTTGAATCGCTCAAGAACAGCTTGGATAGCCCGGTCGAACACGGGATTCTCTTCCATAATACGGACAGAACCGTCTTTAATTTCCTTTTTGAGTTCACTTCCAGAGCGCTCCGCAACACGCATCCCCGAGCTGTTGACAAAAATATATCGATGACGGTCTTTACTGAGCCGGGCAAGTTTGCAGCTGAGGCGGTGTGAGTCACCTTCGCCAATAAACTCAACCCACTGGCCCGGGTAAAGTCCATCAATAATGACCGGGGTAAATGCGGGTAAATGCTCCTGAGCATCAGCCACTTCGGTCTGTTCATCCGGAAGCAGCTCAAGCTCCTGAGAGGGTTCGGTTGCCTCTGGGGCGGATTCAGACTGGAGCTCTTTCAGACTGAGCCCGGACTGTTCGCAGGAAAGAATTATCTCCTCTGAGTCTTCTTCCGTGAGACTTTCTGTCTTAAAGTCAATGGCATGGTCAACGTCGGAGTCTGTTGCCTGAACCTCTTCTGGTGGTTCGTTGAGTGCAGCAGGATGACTTTTTGAACTCTCAGGCTCTGGTTCCAGAATGACATCCAGATTGGTTTGAAATCCATCAAGACAATCCTGAAATACGTCCGGGTTTTCACTGTGGTCAGAGATGATGGTGCGTATAGTATGCTCAATCAGTAGCAGCACATGCTTGCTCAGTTGAGAATCCCGGCAATACAGCATGCCTGCAGACGTTAAGTCATTTAATAAGAGACGGGCCGGGTGCTTTTTATCGGTTAAAAAAGCATCGTTCAGAATCGCCTGTTTTAAAATCGGGATTTGCAATAGGGCTATGGTTTTTTTTACGTCATCAGGCAGGTTGTGATCATCCAGAATGAACTCAAACAACCAGCCGACCATATTGATAAGGTCTTCATGATGGCGTGAGAGTTTTGAATTAACGCCTTGTATTTCCAGGGCATCTATGACCGAGGTGTGCAGGTTTCTTATTGACACGTGCTGCTCAAGAACATCCAGTTGCAGTGAGCTGAGGACACTGGCCAGATCAATAGCCTTGACCCGGTTAGCTTTGGCCTCAGGGATGAGTTCATCTTCTGCCAGCATGTCTTCCAGCCGGGATACTAGCTTCTCAGCAAAACTATCCAGAAACTGAGGGTTTCCCATATCTGAATAGTAACTCTGCTGAGGCGCTGGTTGTGTTTGATCTGTGGGGCGGGATGAAGATAGTGGATGATGGGTTGGGTCGGAGGCTGGGTTTGCTTGCAATCGCTCAACCGGAGATGAATGTTTGGGTCCCAGCCCTTTATGGATTATTAACTGGTCGACTTTAAGCCAGAGCTCATCAGCCGCATTATTAAGATGACTGGCAAACCAGCAAAATAATTGTTGTTCAATATCACGGTCTGGATGGAGACTTTCCAGAGCCAAGGCAAAACTTTCGCAGATGCGCTCCGGGGTGGCAGGATAAGTACCGTCATGCCGGGGATAGGTGCTCTCAAGACTGCTTTTGATTCGGCAAATACGTTCAGAGTTGTTACTGCTCTCAAAATTGTTGGTTGCAGAAAGCCAGAGGAGTTGGTGATCAAGTTCAGAATTGTCGAGTAATTCAAGGGTTAAGACACCTTCTTGTGGTGCGGGCTGTTCACTGTCTGCACTGGTCAAATGATCGAGGAAGCTTTTCTTGATGAAAGATTCAGACTTTGTCAAACGGTTTTTGATATCGATCCAGCGCATCATATCCTGATCGTTTTTGATATCCTCCAGATTAGTATTTAATTTGGTAAGTAGAACAGGAAACAGCGTGTCGGACTCGGGGTAAATAATTTCTTGGACCAACTGATTTAATTCAGAAAAAAAAACACTTTGCAGTGGCTTGTTATCACCACCTGGGCTGAGCGGAAAAATGCTGGAAGGCTGAATTGACATGCTGGCCACATCCCTGTACTGCACAATGTCATCTGCAGGGTATGGAATACCCGCAGAGACCACCCATATCACTTTACTAAATATAATTATATTGAGAACTTTTGATTATATTAAGTAGCTATTAATGGGGCGTTTTAACTACCTTCGGCCAAAAAAATGACATCGGGTCAGAGTGCTATCCCTGTCTGAGTTCTTTGGCTATTTCCCTGGCTTTATCAAGGGCTTTGTTGAAGCCGTTTTTAAACAGGTTTTCACGAATCTGTCGCTGAAGTTCTTCCGGCGTAATCTCTCCATCTTCCACCGCTGTTTCAGCAAGCTTATTGTCCTCCTTGTTTTTTACCAGGTTTGAAAACTCCTGTGACTGCATCGGATCAATACGATCTACCGGTTTGACATTACCTACCTGGCCCGAGTTATCAGAGGGTAGGTTTTCGACATCCTTATTGGTAATAAGTGACATGGTCTGGCTCTCCGTTGCCCAGTGCAAGCTGGCTGCTGATAATTGATGAGAATATCGCCATATCTGGCGGCATTGTCAGCTAATGCTTTAATCCTTATAAAGCTCAGTTTAGATTATGAACAGAGATTATAAAAAGGTAGAAGGCCCGGTTTTTTGTTTGATAATGCCTACTGACTGAATGAGCTGACAGCTGGTCTGAAGATCGTAAAGCCACCTGTATCACCGCCGACAACTGAAACTAGTACAGCCGGGAGAATACTATGAGCGGTGAGCATTTTACGTTAACGATCAGTCAAAGCACGTCTGATGCCGGCGATTTTGCCATACATATGAAAGAACCTGATAAACCTGAGCAGTTGTTAGTTCATTTAAGGTTTATGCCATTGGCTATGTTCGATGAGGCGTATCTGGATGATCTTGTCGGTGTGATGGCAAGGAAGCTGGCAAAAAGAATAATTGAATGGCGTGTAGCTCCCGATGACCCTGATGCAATGGATGCCTGTCAAAATGAGGCTCGTGCCGTCGTTCAGGAAGCTTTGGAAAAAATGAAAAAAAATTCAGGCTAAGCATTGGCCATTAAGTCATGCGTTAAACTCCCTATAGGCTAAACAGGGGGCTGTCGGTATTTTGTAGCGTTTTTGATAACGAAATAACTCGCTATGGACATGACCCGCTTCGTGAATACTTTTGGCCGTTACCTTCGGCAGAAGTACGGAGAAAAAGTACACAAAGTTTCGGTGAATGCGTCGTTTACCTGCCCAAACCGTGATGGTACTAAAGGTATTGGTGGTTGTACGTTTTGTAATAACGCTTCCTTCAGTCCTGGCAGCACTAAAGCGGGAGAAATTTCTGAGCAGATTCGACAGGCTCAGGAAAAGGTGAGTGCCCGAACGGGTGCCAGAAAGTTTATCGCTTATTTTCAGTCCTACAGTAATACCTACGGTGCTCCGGAAGATCTCAGGCGCTATTATGATGAGGCCCTGGCTCAGCCCGGTGTGATAGGGCTTGCCGTGGGAACCCGGCCTGACTGTGTGCCGGATCCGGTGTTACAACTGTTGTCGGATTATCAGGCGCAGGGGTATGAGGTCTGGCTGGAACTGGGCCTTCAATCAAGCTTTGATCCTACGCTTGAAGCCATTAACCGAGGCCATAACTTCAGCGATTATGAAGATGCAGTGATCCGAGCCAAACGCTATGGTCTGAAGTTGTGTACTCATCTGATCGTTGGCCTTCCGGGGGAAGAACCTGAAGACAGTCTGGTAAGTTTTGACCGGGTTATTGCTTTAGGTGTTGATGCCATCAAGATTCACCCACTTCACATCGTTAAAGGCACTCAACTGGCCCGACAATGGCGTAAAGAGCAGGTCCGGGAGTTATCCATGGAATCCTACACGGATGTGCTGACAAAGATGATCGTTCGGGCTCCAGAGGGATTACTGTTCCATCGACTGACCGGTTCCGGGGAAAGGCAATACCTGCTTTCACCAGAATGGGCAATGTATAAGTGGGACGTACTTGCCATGCTGTATAAAAAGTTAGAAGCAAATTGTCAGACATCCAATTGAGTCAGTGAATCAGCGCAGTTAGTTGGTAAACGGCGGAAAATAATCAACTACGCCACCAGATAAGTGATTAGCAGGATTGTTCTGGTTGTGATAGCTGATTAAAACATTTGTCCAGCTCTGTTACTCTGTCAGCCTAAGCCTGGCTCATTTTATGGGTTGGTTCCCGCTAAGGAGGGAGCTGCCCCTTCATTCGTTCTCTGGCTCCCTGAAAACACTGTGATAGTTGACTGCATTGCTTGCCAGTTTTTTGCCACGAGTCAGTGGTTTCATAGCCAGCTCCTGACCACGCACCCTATCTACCTGCTTTGCTTTCTTTTAAGCCCAGACCATAAGCACAGCGAGATTGACGTGATGAGAGCAAAGTATGATTTTAGTCAGGGTGAAAAAAAACTTACGCCAAGCAGCTGAAAAAAGCAGATGACCATTCGCATCGATGAGGATGTGATTGATCATTTTAATGCTATGAGCGTTTATAGTGAAATAATTTTTCTAACAGTTGGGTAGTGAGCGGCTCATTTACCACTGTGCAGATTCCAAAATTATGTTTTCCCAAAGCATTAAAATCTACAGCGCTGACACGATCGCTTAGATTACTTGCTTTGGTGAAATCAATTATTCTTTGCATGAGTATTTGGGCTTGATTAAAATCTTGGACCTGAATGAGCAGCTTTTGATTATTTTGGTAGTAATAGGCTCCAAGAATGTTCAATTTATTATCGCCGTTCAGTATCATTTGTATTATTTTAGATATTAAAAAGTTCTGAACGAGATGTTTCGGATTGTCCTGAAATAATTTGTCAGAATTTTTTAAAGATTCATCTCCATTGTCATTTTTTGCAGGTCTGAAAAGTGAATCAGTATCCACAGTACTCCCCTGATGAGCTTGCACAGATCTGGCGCTCAGGGAGGGAGGCTGAACTTCTTTACTTCTTGCAGGGACAAGATAGCTTGCATCCTTGATTATCGATTCAAGCAACAGATGTTTACCATTATCGTCCTTAACAATAATCGCAATATAGCCGGGGCAGTCAAAATTGAATGGTTCTGGTGGCTCGAAATTACCCCCCCGGTATTTCCTGTTAACGGCTGTTGTTGAAACAACCTCGGCACCCTCTTCATCAATGATGGCATGAATTTTTTGACGCATGTCCAGATGATCATGCCTTGTTTTACCTAGTTTCGATAACATGTCTGCCGTTATTTTAATATCGCTGAGCTTGCCAATTTCGTTAAGTAATGAAGTGTCAGTACTGTCTATTTTCATTTTAGGCAGTTTCAAGGTGATTTTTTGCTCTCTCGCTTCCAGTGCTTGGTCAATCAGTTGGTGAAGTGTTTCAGTATCAAGATGATTAATACCAGCTGATGAACTATTGACAGGTGTTATTGCAACAAAATAAAGCTTTGCGGTGTCGTGTTGAAATGGTTTTGCGATCGCCGCATAATCTTTTGTAAAGGCATATTTTAATTTCATGGGTTCAGATTTCATCATTTCGACTTCGGCTATCTTGCCATCTGAACACTGAAATCTGGAGGGTACAGTTTTAAATTTATCAAAAGCATCAGCCCAAATCGCTTCTAAACAAAAAACATTACCCATAGAGACGTTGACATCATCACGTTCATCAGGGGTGAACAAGCTGGATATGCGACCTTTGGTTATAGATTTGATGAATGTATCAGTCACATCGGCTACTTTGTCATGTGCCGTAATTTCCAGTTTCATTGTGTTGTAATATTTGGACAAAATTTTAGTAAGGTTACTATCATGACAATGATCCTCTGAAGCAAAATAGTTCACAATAAAACACTGTGAGTTCTTATCGACAGTGTAATTCAGGCAGAATTGACCCAGTTGTTTGTGGATTTCTTTTTCCAGTGCGGTTGTTAATCGAAGGGGTTGGTTTGTCATGCCCAGAATTTTTTCCTTCACGCCAGCATCATCAATGGCAGCCAACAACATGCCCAGTGCTGAAGCCAGGCTTTCGGTGGATAACGCTGTGCTGCGATTGCCAGCAGGATCTATTAGTGCAAAGGATAATTGCCGAATGCGGTTCTGAACAATAGTTTTTGCACAATCACTGAGGTCGTCAGGTTGAGTTTCGTTGATGATAACTTCCTGGACTCCGTAAGGATTAACGGGGAAAGTACTGGCTGAATTGATCATTATAATATTTCCTTGTTTAAAATTTATTATCTTGGACAGCTTTCCGAGGTTTAAGGTTCCAAAAACTGACCACAGTTAATCATTTGCTTTCATGTAAGTCACTAACAGGTTTGTTGATGGTGCTAACCTTGATTTTTCTGTCAACGATTGTTGACGTTCTTTTGGTTTGGATGAATTGGTACTATTGTTCAGGTAATATTTCTTGCACCTGAGTGTGAGAAAAAGCAAGCAGTAAGTCTATGAATGAGTCTGAATCTCTTTTGATAGAAAGATATTCATACGATTGTTTTGATTTCTTGATAATTAGCGGGTTAAGCATTTAAAAATACAGTCACAATTGTATGCATGATGCAATTTAATAGGCAATGAATTTACTCTTGAATAGATAGGTTGCCTGAAAGAACAGTATATTCTCTGTTTCTTGCTGAATGATATCCTCTAAAAATTCAGGATTACAGGGCTATTAATTCCCTTGTTTCCATCATTGCTTTAGAATAGTTTGTGCTGGTTTAGTAAGAGTCATTGAGTTTTAAAGATGGTTTGGAGTTTTCTTGTTATGAAATCATATAAATGTCTTTAATAAGAAATAAGAATAATAAAATCTTCCGGGTTTTGAAGGAAAAGTTATATTTGATATTATAATTCATCTGCAAAGATGTTCGGGGCTTTCATCTTGAAGTCCCCTTTACAAAATCAAGCATGCTAAATGGATTAGATAAACTTAAACTTCAGCTTGGTTGGATAATCCTCGGCACATCAAGTCCTATCAATGGGTTACAGGTATATCAATAAAGCCCATGGTACTTTTGCCGATGTTTTACCTGATAGCTGACTATCAGGATAATGATATGCATATAGACTTGGGTAATGGTTACTGCCTCAGAAGGTTCCTTTATGGCGATGCGATCTCTCTGGCCAAACATGGTAACAACGCCAAGATAGCCAGAAACCTTCGGGATACTTTTCCACACCCTTATACCATAGAGCATGCGAGAGCCTGGGTTCAGCATGTCAAGGAGCATGAGACCAGAACCCGCTTTGCTATTGACTGTGGTGGTGAGGCTATTGGTGAGATCGGGTTTGTTGTTCAGCTGGATGTTCATCGCTTTGGCGCAGAGATTGGCTTTTGGGTGTCAGAGGATCATTGGGGTAAAGGCATTATGACCGAAGCACTCTCTTATGTGTGCCAGTATGCATTTGATGAGATGGGGCTGGTTCGTATTTTTGCTGATGTGCAGGCCGGGAATGATGGCTCTCGCCGTGTGCTGGAGAAGTGTGGCTTTGAGCTTGAAGGTGTGATGAAAAAGCATGTCTATAAAGAAGAGCAGTTTATTGACCAACTGGTTTTTGCGTTAGTTCGTTAATCGTTCTTTTTCTCTGCTTCTCCTTCTTTCGTACAGCATAACTTCTACCCCGTTCTGGGTTAGAAGCTATGCTGTACGAAAGTAAGAGAGAAAAAATAAGAGCTGATTTGATTGCTATCGGAGATTTTGCGCAGAAAGCATACCTGCCAATTCTTACTGAGCACTCCACTCATCATCCGTCCATAACGCCTGTTCTCTACCTCGAAGCAGTGATTTAATCAATGAAATTCAAAGTAAATATCGGCTAATTAACTTTTGCGGTGGTGATAAGCCGCTGATTCATTTTAATGGGGATGTTGATTAAAGGTGCGATTGTCAGAAACATCCGTCCTCATCTACTGGCTGATACCAACTGCCAGCAGATTGAGAAGCACCTCCGGTACGGTTATGACCTTGCTTACAGGGAGATACGGCCCAGTGGTTGAACGGTAATCTCTTCCGTTAACTCCTGGTGTGAAAGCACTGCCAGGTCATACACTTCCAGCTCCAGAAGTTTTCGGACATAGCGGCGTATATCCATCGAAGTAATCAGGACGGGCTTATGCTCAAGATGGCCGATTTTGCCAACAGAGTGTTTAACATTTTCCACAAACTGGGCAGAGGTCGATGGGTCAAGCGCCAGGTAGCTGCCTGCTGAAGTCTGGCGGATACCGGAGCGGATGGTATCTTCGACATCCTGGTCAAGCAGGTATACTGGCAGCATATTTTTGCCGTTAGAGTATTTGTAGCTGATGTAGCGCTTTAATGATGAGCGGACATACTCGGTTAACTGAACCACCTCTTTCTCCTTGTGTCCCCAGACAACCAGGGATTGCAGGATGGAGCGGAGGTTCCTGATGGAAATATCTTCGGATACCAGGCGCTGGAATATCTCGGTGATCTTGTTAACAGGTAACAGCCTTTGGACTTCCTTAATCAGTTCGCCAAAACTGCTTTCCATTTTTTCCAGCAGGTAGCGTGTTTCCTGAATGCCCACAAAATCTTCAGCATATTTTTTCAGGACATGTGCCAGGTGGTACGTCAGGATTTTTGAGGAATCCATAAAGTTGACATTGTTGCGCTCAAGTTTGTCCTGCTGGCCTTCAATGACCCAGAGAGAGTCCAGGCTGGGCAGAAACGGATCGCCAACTTCATAAGGGATCTTCAGCATGTCCAGATGTTCATTACTCTCTCTCACGAACAGCGAGCCTGGTTTGAAATAGCCCGATGCGACGGGAACTTCCTGCAGCAGTATGCTGTAGGTGTTCTCATCCATGGCGTCATTAAACCGCAGATGTATACCGGGAAAGGGAACCCCGAGATCCATGTACAGTGATTTCCGGACTTTAAGCAGCTCTTCATTCAGGGAGGTTGTGTTCAGGCTTTTCTGAACAGAGGTAGGGACATCAATAATCAAGGGCAGAGTCTGGGTGAACTCTTCCTGCTGATCCAATCTGGATTTGGCCTCACTGGGTGATTCTGTTGCTGCGGCCATGGCCGGAATGCCGCCATCTTCCTCAGCTGTCCGGGCTTTTTCCACTTTCCTCATCAGAAAGTAGCCACCGCCACCAATGGCAGCAGCAAGAGCCATGAAAGTCAGTGTCGGGAAGCCGGGGATCAGGGCAAAGCCGAGTAACAGTGCTCCGCCAACCATTAGGGCCTTTGGTTTATCGGTAAGCTGAGTGCCTATCTCATTACCAAGGTCCTTGGCATCTTCGTTGGATACACGGGTGACTATAATACCGGCGGTAATGGATATCAGCAGGGCTGGTATCTGGGAGATAAGTCCATCCCCTACGGTTAAGATGGCGTAGAGCTGGAGAGCTTCACCGCCACTCATACCATTACCGGTACCGATAGCGACACCAGCAGTAATGTTGACAAAGATGATGATCAAACCGGCAATGGCATCACCTTTTACGAACTTCATGGCTCCATCCATCGAACCAAACAGCTGGCTTTCTTTGGTCACCAGCTCACGACGGCGCTGGGCTTCTTCCATTTCGATGGCCCCGGCCCGAAGGTCAGCATCGATACTCATCTGCTTGCCAGGCATACCGTCCAGAGAGAAACGGGCGCTGACTTCTGCTACACGTTCCGAACCCTTGGTGATGACCAGGAATTGGACAATGGTGATGATAAGGAAGATAACGACACCAACGACCAGGTTACCCCCTACCACAAAGTTACCGAAGGTATAGACAATCTCACCGGCATCTGCCTGAAGAAGGATCAGACGGGTAGTGGTAATGGACAGAGCCAGACGGAAGAGGGTCGTTATCAGCAACACCCCCGGAAAGGATGAGAATTCCAGGGGCGACTTCAGGTAGATGGAGGTCATCAGAAGTATGGTGGAAATCCCCATGTTCAATGCAATAAGGAAGTCCACCAGGGGGGTTGGCATGGGCAGAATAATAAGCCCGATGATGGATACCAGCAGGCCTGCCAGTACCAGATCATTTCTGCCGCCAAAATTCAGCCCGGGTAACAGTTGTGCCATGAGAGGTGCGCCGCTGCTATGGGGCTGGCTATGGTCTTGAAGATCAGCGGCTCAGTGCAGCTTTTCTCTTCTTGAGCAGGGCTCGCCCCTTGATCCATTTAATAGCCCGAATATCACCACCGGGCTTTGCGTATTTTAGAAAATTATCGGCTGCGCGAATGGATTCTTCAGGCCGTTCTGCCTGTAAGTAGGCGTAGCTGAGCATGCGATAAATATCGGGGTTTTTCTTGTCTATTGACATCAGTGCTTCTAACAGAGCGATGGATTTTCTGGGCTGCTGGTATTCAAGATAATAGGACGCCTGTGACAGCATCCAGGTTTTTAATGACTTATCCATTTCACTCATCCTTTAGCTGGCAATCAATACATTACGGCACATCATTAAATATTCACTGTCGGCTTTGGCTTTTTCGATGACTGACAAAGCTTCTTTCATTCTTTTGGCGTGACCGCTATTCTCAGGCAGTTGCTTTAAAAAGTCGGAAAAAGAGTCCATGGCATCCTGTGTGAAGCGGTAATGCTCCTCCGGGCTTGAAGGGATATTCTGACCGGAAACCTTAGTCGCAAACTCAAATTCAAGGCGCTCATAATTTCGGTTCATTTCCAGAGTCTTCCAAGTGTGACAAACAACATTTTTACCGGAGGTTCTGAAATTTGATTTTGATTTAGGATAGTCTGAGTGCACTAAAGCACTGTCGATCCGTGAAATGCCTGAAATACCGTTACCGAAAGAAACTGGTGCTGCCATGATAAAGTCCGCCTGATAATTTAATCCTTTCGTTCTATCGGCGTGTGTACAAAGTGATAAATGGATTTTTCTCATGTTAATTATTTTTTTGACGAAATACTGGTGAATCCGGTTTGTTTTCCGATAAACTGGTTTGTAACGAACGTTTATTGACACTCTCGACTTTACAAGGCATCTATTCATTAAGGGCTGTTGAATAAGCTGGAGCAGACATGAGCATGGAGGCACGCGTCTGATGGGCTTTATAAGAAATACCCTGATAATCCTGTCCCTTTTACTGGCGATTACCTTTCAGGCGCTGGCGAACTGGTCATCTGAAGAGCCACAAACCAGAAAACATTTAGTGCGTCCCAACGAGACTCTGGAAGTGATTGCCGGAAGCTACGGGTTTGAGGTGAATGAGCTTGCCCGCTATAACAAACTGGATACTACCCAGGCCTTACGGGTAGGACAGATTATCTATTTTCCATCCGACATCGTGTCGGAACAGCCTGACCGTCCTTCAGCTGAGCCGGGGAGAGCCCTGGACGCCAGAGTTTTTCCCGATTCCGCCGGGGACCCTGTTTCCTGGGGGAGACCATTGGATGCCAGGGCGTTTCCCAGGCCAGATGGCTCATCTGTTGATGCCGAAAGAGCACGACTAATGCCATATATAAATGATGGGCAACTGTCCGGGAAAGGGACGAGTTTTTCCCAGTATGGTAGTCAAACTCATTATGCAGCCACATCTGACTTTGATTATAACTTTGCCCAGAAAGACGACCGTCAACAGGCAAATCAAGCTTCAACCAACCCCTACATGATGCGACAACATACACCATCCGGAAATGGTATGGTTCTTTCTGCAGAGGATGCCATTCAGGATGCGATTGATGATTTTGAAGGTACCATTGGTGATGACGAATCACCTGCCCTGGCAGCGTTTGGTGCGCGCCCGTATGCGTATTTTGGCAATGGCGACAGTTTGAAGGAAGTATTGCAGAATTTTGCAGGTAGTTATTATATGCCATCCATCATAGCGGATACGGTGGTTGGAGAGGTTAATGGCAAGATTGGTCCTATGACCCCTGTTGATTTCCTGGATCACCTGGCCAATATCTATGGTTTTATCTGGTATTTTGATGGGCATACCCTGTTTGTTTATGATGGCAGCTCCTCCAGCCAGCAGATTATCAGCTTAAACTATTTACCAATAAAGCAGCTGAAGAAAACCCTGAAAAAGATTGGTATCTGGGACGGTCGCTTTTTCTGGAAGGAACAGCCGAAAGAGGGGCTTGTCTTTATTTCCGGGCCTCCCCGTTATATCGAGCTGGTGTCTCAGACAGCGCTGCTGCTTGATGCGAAAGAGGGGGAGCGTCAGAAGAGTAAGCTGACGGTTCGCACTTTTCCGCTCAAATATGCCTGGGCAACTGATAAGTCATTCAGCTTCAGAGGTCAGCAACTGACAGTCCCCGGCGTCGCCACGATTCTGACCAGAATTATTAAAGGTGGCGGTGTCGCCCAGGTGACCAAACAGGGATTGCCTAACCCATCGGTGACTCCGGCAGAGAGTGTCAGCAGATCCGGTGAACCCGGCATGAAAGATGGCTCTGAATCATCCGCAGGAGACCCGCTGAATGCCGGTGCAGAAGCCGATGAAGTCTATATCAATGCTGATCCGCGACTGAATGCGATCATTGTGCATGATCTTGAATCCAAGATGCCAATGTATGAAGAACTGGTGGCTTCTCTTGATAAACCGACATCGCAGATAGAGATCAGTGTTTCAATTATTGATATCAATACACAGGATCTGAAAGCTCTGGGAGTTGACTGGACTAATTCCGGTAGCTCAAGTGACACCGAGTTTACTTTTAAACCCTTTCCAAATGGTGCCCCGACGCCAAACTATACAACCATTGTCTCCAGCGCTCTTGGATCTTTTAATGCAAATTTACAGCTACTGGCTGATGAAGGGAGAGTCAAAATTGTTTCCAGGCCGTCTATCCTGACACTCGATAACATAGAAGCCATTCTCGATAACAGCAGTACTTTCTATGTTTCAGTGGCCAGCAATGAAGACTCTGAACTATTCCCGGTAACATCAGGTACAGTTGTTCAGGTTACCCCAAGAATTGTTCGTGAAGAGCAGGGCCGACGTATTCATATGAGCGTTAATATTCAGGATGGTACAGGAAGTCAGGGTACAGAAGACGTCGGCAATAAACTACCGGCAGTGACTAACAGCTCAATTAATACTCAGGCTATCATCAGTGAGCAGGAGAGCCTGTTAATTGGTGGCTTCTATAAAGAACAGGATGAAGCAAAGCTTACCAAAGTTCCGTTGCTGGGCGATATTCCGGTTCTTGGCCATTTGTTCCGTGCAGAGTCAAAGTCAAAGATTAAACAGGTACGTTTATTCCTGATAACACCACGCATCATAGGTTCAACACAAACCTGATATCGGTTAAAGGAGATCATTTTCGTAATGGCTGAGCAGTTAGCAGACAATGATCTTCTAGACCGTATTTTATACGTCTAAAAGAACTTGCCATGTATTCTGTCAAAACGCTTTATCAGTGTCGCCGGATTGTTGCCATCGGTGGTGGGCATGGCCTTGGTCGGGTCATGGCAAGCCTGGGATTTCTCGGTGGGCACCTGTCAGGCGTTGTTGCAACTACGGATGATGGCGGGTCAACGGGACGACTCAGGGATGGCAGTGGCTGTATTGCCTGGGGAGATCTCAGGAATTGCCTTAACCAGCTGTGTTCGGATACCCCAAACCTTGCTCGGATTCTCTTTGAGTACCGCTTTAAAAATAGCGGTGATATCAGTGGGCACAACCTCGGTAACCTGATTTTACTGGCAATGGATCAGATGTGTGTTCGCCCACTGGATGCCATAAACCTGATTCGCCAGATGTTACAGGTCGGTGCAGAGTTGATACCCATGTCAGAAGAGCCTGCCCGCCTTGGTGCTATTGTGGATGGTCAGGAAGTGGTCGGTGAAACGACCATTGATGCTTTGGAGAAGTGCCCGGAGAAGTTGATGATTCTGCCTGCGATTCAGCCGACGGATGAAGCAGTCGCCAGAATAAAAGAGTCAGATATGATTATTTTAGGGCCGGGTAGTTTCATGACCAGCATCTTACCGGCGATCTTGATGCCAGAGGTTGCCGAAAGTATTGGTAACAGCAAGGCCCTGAAAGTCTTTGTGGGTAACATTAATCAGGAAGTGTCGGCTGTCGGAAAAATGTCCATCAGCGATAAACTGTCATGGATGAGTGACATGACGGGCGTATATCCAGACGTGCTGCTGTGGCCTGCGGAGAATGAACCACCGGAAAACCTCCGATGCGATATACACACCATGCCATTGGCTGATACCCACCAGCCGGGCGTGCATAGCCGGGAGGCCTTAAGGCAAGGCCTGGATGAGATTGCCGGTGTTTTGTTTCAGCAGAGCTGATTAAGTAGTTAACCAAATGAAATCATATATTTCTGACTAAGTTGTCAGTCACTCTGCGGCGTTGCAACTCCGGTCACATAGCTACGGCTATGCTCCCTACGTTGCGCCTTGCATAGCAACTGCCCACTTAGCCAGAAATATACGATTCCATTTGGCCAACTACTTACCGCTCTACTGCCCCCTGCCGGTTACCATGACAAAAATGGTTTTGAACATGACGTAAATATCCATTTTCAGCCATTCCCATGGGCTGCTCAAAGCCAAGGCGTAGGCGTGGTCATAGGCAACTTTATTTCTCACATCATTCAATGTTTCATCATAACCCATGTTGACCTGGGCTAGACCGGTAATACCGGGAACAACATCAAACGTTCGTTCGCTATAAAATGGAATGTTCGTTTCCAGCTTATTGTACATCCCTGGTCGTTCAGGTCTTGGGCCAACAATGGCCATATCACCGACCAGCACATTCCAGAGTTGTGGCAATTCATCAAGACGGGTTTTTCTCAGGAAGTTACCCACTTTGGTAATTCTCGGGTCATTTTTTTGAGCCCAGACAGGGCCTGTTCCTGACTCGGCATCATTGCGCATGGTCCTGAATTTTTTCATCATAAATAAGCGAATATAGTTTTCCTTCTGATAGCCAATACGCATCTGCTGATAAATAATCGGTCCTGGGCTATCAAGGCGAATGGCCAGCGCGATAAAGGGAAACAGTGGCAGGGTGATTGCCAGCCCGGCCAGGGCGATAAGAATATCCATTAATCGTTTGCACATTGAGGCGAGAGGATGGACGTAGGTTGACTCTTTCATGGGTACACTCCTTAAGTACGTGTTTAAATCCTTATGTTTCAGTCGTTACTCTTTTCCATTGGCCTTTGGTTTGGCCTGAAAGATAGTTAATCAAACCGATAGCCATGGCCAGGTGCCCGGATACCAGGTAAAAAAGCACTCTCAATTTCTTATGATCTGGTTGTGATCGACGGAAAATATAAAAGACAGTGATACTGTAAATGCCCAGCTGAATGGCCAGAATAATCTGAAAAACAGGGTAGGATAGAGCTAGTAATGCTGAAGATGCCAGTACCATAAACAGGAACAGCGGCATGAATGGGCGCAGAAACTTACCGGAAAAAAAGTTGAAGGCGATCTTTCCAAACTTGGGATGTAATAAGCCAGCGTGACGAATGGCTTGTTGAATATTGCCGGCAGCAATTCGCTTTCTTCGCTGGAAATCCATCTCATTGCACGCCTGCTCCAGCTCCATGGCGATGATTCTCGGGTCATAAAGACATTGGTAGCCCTTCATGGTTATTTGTACCGGAAGGGTGAAATCATCATTGATCGTGTCTGCGGGGATCAGGTCAAACAGCTCACGGCGAAAGGCATAAAATGCACCATGCACCCCCAGGGTTGCACCCAGAGAGCTTTCTCTTGTTTTAATGCTTCGCTGGTACTGCCAGTAAGCCTGCTCACCAACACTGAGTGATTTTAAAAAGTGGTAGCTACCGCAAATGACCCCGGTGTTTTCATTGCTTAAGTGAGCCGCAACGATTAAAAGACTATCGTTTGATAACAGTGATGATACATCGGAGAGGGCAACCACGCTGCAACGGGAGAGGCTGATGGCTTCATTCAAAACAGCGACTTTTCCACTGTTTTCAGGCTTCTCTACTACGGATAAGTTCAGATGGTTGCATTCAGGCTCGGCCAGTGTCTCCTTTGCCAGCTGGGCTGTACCATCCGTACAGCCATCGCATACCAGAATCACTTTCAGTTTATAGTCCGGGTAATCAAGGGCAGCGAGGTTTCTGAGTTTTTCCTGAATAGTGCCTGCTTCATTATAGGCGGGCATGATCAGACTGATGCTTGGCAGCATGTGATCAAGAGGCGTGATGTGGTGGTGTCGTTGATAAAAGTTGGGCCGTGTGTTTTCCAGTCCCTGTGTCATCAATTTCAGAGCGATGGGATAACCAACATGGTGATATACAACGACCACGCCTGCCATGAAGAAGGTAATCAAGGCCAGCCACTCTATCATAGTGGCCTCCCGCAATACAGGTCATCGTATTGACTGATCATTCTCTCCAGGTTGCAATGGTTAACCACAAAGCTGCGTGCCGACGCCTGTTTTTCTTTATTGATGCCTGAACTGAGCTGTATTTTGAGGGCGTTTTCCAATGCCTGTGCACTTTCAGCCTTGATCAGGATACCGCTCTGTGGATCAACCGCTTCACGACAGCCACCCACATCGGTCAAGACAACCACTCTCTGGCAAGCCTGGGCTTCCAGCGGCGAGAGTGGCAGGCCTTCTTTTTTTGAGGCAAGACAGAAAATATCAATAGCGTGGTAAAAGCCGGGCATATCATCAATGACCCCCAGAAAGTGTACCCGTTGCTCCAGGTTAAGCCGCCTGGTTAGCTCTCTGAGTTCATGTTCAAGTTCGCCTCCCCCGGCAAGGGCGAGGTGTGCACTGTCGGGTAGTCTGGAAAAGGCATGAATCAAAAGGTCATGGCTTTTAACCTCGGTAAAGCGTGCCGCACAACCAATAATGGCGGCATCCTGGGGGAGATTCAGTCTATTTCTGGCTGCGGTTTGGTCTGCTGGCTGGAATTTATCGGTATCAATTCCATTAAGAACCACGGCTGGTGTAAAGAGCGGAATATGCTGTCGAATGCTGGCGGCAACCAGTTCTGCATCTGCGGCAACGGTCGGTTTAAGCAGGTGGAAGCAGGCCGCTACCAGCCAGCGTCGTTTTTGCTGGTTAAGATGCCAGGCATCGTGCTCAGTATGCACATGGCCACATCCGGCCAGTTTAGCGGCGATGCCACCATAGATAAGCGGGCCTACATGGTGGGTATGAACCACATCAATATTAAGTTGTCGTAAAAGTTGTGCGAGCCTGGTCACCGTCGTGAGACTCAATCCGGGAGGCTTGGCCAGAAAGTGAACCCTTTCCATGCCCTGAAGTCTTGGCCAATGTTCAACGGCTTCAGATTGCGTTCCTTCAAGACTGATAATATGAACATGTTCCGGGTTTCTGGCTTTTCGCTGTATGTCTAAAGCCATTGTCTCGATACCGCCCGGGGCAAGGTGCTGGACTATCTGTGCTATAACGAGAGGCGCTGTCATGATGATACCTCCCCCTCGTCGAACCAGTCTTTTTCCGGATCGTAAACCAGCGTTGGTGCTGTGGGCATTGATGGTATCCTGGCCAGAACAGGAACACCTGCAATGCGTTCAATACTGTCCTGAAGTCGTAAGGTGGTATCCGATATTTCTGAAATCGCCGCCAGACCAGTACCGATACCCAGACCGGCAAAGATACCTGCAACAATAAATAACGACGCCGGCAGCGCATTAGGACTGCTGGGAGTGAAGGGCTCGTCGATGATTTTAACCTGTTCTGATTCCTGATAAGAGCTCAGGTCTTCCGTCACTTTTGCCATGACATAACGGTTCAGAAAATCATCATAAAGTCTCTGTTTAATACCAAAATCACGTTGCAGTTCAACGAGAGTCCGCTCTACATCAGCAAACTGCTGCACTTTACTCTGGAGCTGGTCGGTTTGATCTTTAATATTTTTCACTTCGTTCTGCAGGCTGTTCACTTTGGCCTTGGCTTCCTGAACCGCCTGCAGCTGAGAGGCCAGTATGGTGGTTTGTCCTCCCTGGGTGTTATCCATTGAAACGGAGGGGGTTGATGACGCCAGGTTCCAGAGACGTTGAACATCTTCCGTTTTTAACTGACTGCTTTCTGCAATCATTCTCTGGCGTTCAGCCTGCAATCTATCGAGTTCTCTGACCAGGGTCTGAACTTTGCTGTGCCTCTCTGTATAACGTGAGCGAAGCATACTCAGAGTGGTGCGGGTGTTAATAATTCGTTCTTCAAGTTTACCGATAACGGGGTTGGTTTGAGCCAGGTTACCATTGAACTCTTCCATTGCCGCTTTGGCACCGACCAGTTCAGTCTCTTTTTCCATTAACAGCTGGCGGAGTTCGGCCAGTCTGGTTACGTTTGCTTTATGGAGTTCCGGAAGCTCCAATGCGAACCTTGCCTTGTAATCAGATAGTTCCAGCTCTGCCTCAGAAAGCTCCTTGTGTCGACGATCTACCTGATCCTTTAGAAACTGGGTTGAGGCAACTTGCCAGGATTTTTGTGGTGCCTGAACCAGAGTAAGGAAGTGTTCAGTCACTTTGGTCAGCAGTTCTTTAATATCGGTTTTGTTTTGACTTCGATAATAGATTTTGACCAGGTCACCGCCGAAGACGATGGACAGTGAACGTGATAGTTCATCAATGGCCTCATCTATTTGCTCTTCAGAAGATTTATAGTCGATAAACCCAACAGCTCTGGCAACACCCTTTAATACCTTGCGACTCTTAAGGAGTATTTTCAGTGCTAATTGCCGTTCTTCCAGGTTTGTGGATATGGTGAAGTCTTCCAGAATGGGATTTAACTCAGTGGTATTCTGAAGCAGTATGGTGGTGTGTGCTTCATAAAATTTGGGGGCCATGAAGCTGGCAAAAAAACCAATCACCGGCATGATCAAAATAGGCACACAAATAGTGTAACGGCGCCGCCAGGCTGCGCTGAGAAGTCGGAAGAGGTTTCTCAGGATTTCACTGGACACCCTTACCTCCGGAAATATCATTGCCCACCGCATGAATAGTGGCTGAATCAAGATCCAGTTCAGGTTGGTAAACCAGCTCTATTTTTTCGCTGTATTGCTCCAGTATATCTTTCAGACTCTGTAGCCTTGCCCAGGAGTCATTCAGTGTTTGGAAGGGTTGCCCGGCAGAAGAGGGAGCTACGGAAATAATGATGTTGAGATGCTGGCTTTCGGGTAATGAGTTAAAAAAGAGATCAATAACCTGTTTATGTTGATTATTAACCTCTAATTCCTTTTGAGTGAAATTAATAGACAACTGACGACGATACCTGTTTTTGGAAAAAGGTAATGCGTTTTCTTTTTCATTCATTCGCGCGATAACATCGGCAATCTGCTGTGTTGATCTTGTTTGCTCATTTTCCATCAGGGCCTGAACATTCAGTTGTGATTTGCATCCGTAAAGGAGTGACATGCTGAAAAACATCAGTACCGCAAGGATGCGGGATTCATATCGCTTAATCACGGTGACTTCCCTGTTATCAGCCTCATATTACTCTTCAGTCAACTGGCTCAGTGGCAAATTGTCATTGATTGACAGTTTTTTGTCCTTCAGTGAGTAGTTGATTTTCCTGATTGGTAATAGTGTTAGCTTTCATGACACTTTCTAATAATAAATACAAGCATTTATGCTTCATTATTATTAATTGTAGCTGCTGTTTTAACAGGGAATTAATTTAATGAGCAGTGTGTTTTTAACGTGATAAGTGGTTGATCAGTGCTTCCAACTGCGTGGCTCTGTGCTGCCATGATTCGGTTGAGACCCTGTTCTGCCTGCTGGCTTTCTCCTCCCGCAGATCATTGGCCCTCAAAATGACTCTGGAAAAGGGTTCTTTAGGTGACTGAATGGCCAGAAGATTCTCATACTCTCGAACCGCAGGAAAAGAAGTGGCAGCGATGGGAGTACCCGAGGCAAGATATTCTCTCAACTTCAGGGGATTACAGGCCGCTATCTGTTTGTTGTTGCGAAAGGGCAGCATGGCGACATTCCAGTGCTGAATATAGGAGGGCAGCTGATGATGGGGCCTGGCTCCCAGAAAGTGTACATTTGGCAGAGCCTGAAGAGATGAAACATCAGTTTTGATATCGCCAATAAAAACAAATTGCCAGCTGGGCAGGGCAATGGCGGATTGGGCCAGTATATCTGTCTCCAGCCAGGCAGAAATACTGCCATAGAAACCGGCAATAGGCCCGTTTTCCGGAAGATCATGGGGCCTGGCAGCCGGTGATGAAAATAGCGGGTAATCAACACCGTGCGGCAGAATAATGGTGTTGGGATGAGTAAACTTCCTGGCCAGTGTTTTGCTGACCACAAGAATCAGGTCAACCTTTTCAGCCAGCTCCTGTTCTAATGGTTTGACCATGGTATGATCAACGCCATCAAGGCCTTCAAAATCATCACCACAGTAGTAGATAGAAGCCCGTTCATTCAGGCTACCCACCATATCAACGGCAGTGGGCAGTGAGAGCCAGAGAATAACCTGATCAAATCCTTCCTGCTCTATTGCCCTGTTAATGTCTTTCAGTAAAAGTCGTTTGTTCAGTAGACGCACCCGTTTGAACCGGTGAAAAGGAAGAACTTTGGGATTGATAATAATGGGGGGTATTTGCTCTGAGGGTGTTTGTGCAGGTTCACCAGTACGCTTGAGCATGGCCAGCATCTTTTGCCAGACTCTTTTTATATCCCTTAACGAAAACTGCGGCGACCTCATGCCAATGGAGTTTACCCAGATGACCCGATGCCTTTTCATTAGATGGCTGATCAGGTGCTGGGTGCTGGAAGGCAAGCCTCCCCAGTCTTCGCCAAATACAATGAGATCAGCCATTGTCACGCTCCGATGGCAAGTTCAGTGATTTGATGACCCTGGCTGGGATCCCCCCGGCAAGAACACCGGGAGGCAAATCCCTGGTGACAACGCTGCCAGTGGCAACAATGGTTCCCGCTCCGATGGTTACGCCCCCCATAACTGTAACGCCAGCCGCCAGCCATACATCATCCTGAATAATAATACTGCCTACCTGATCATCCGTATCCGGTTTTCCCTGTGCCCTGGCGGCCGGGTCAACAGGATGCCCGGGATACCCAACCAGCCTGACTTTAACGGCCAACCGAACGTTATCGCCAATTTCAATCCGGTCACCGACAAAAATTTCATTTTGCCAACTGATACCGACATTGTTACCTATTTTCAGTTCCGGCTTTTTATTGCCTGAAGCTCTGCCACTGATGGTGGTGTGGCCGGACAGCCGACAATGGTCGCCCATGGTGATGGTTAATGGCCCCAGTAGCAGCGGCATGCCTGAGTAGAGATAGAGCTTCCCCGGGACATTGGCAAGTTGAGATTTGAACAGCGGTGTCCAGTAGAAAATACGAATCAGACTACTGAAAGCCCCGGTAATCATTTTATGCAATTGATACATTAAGCCGTGGGCAGGTCTGATTACTGGCATTTCAATGCTGCGAATGGATTTCAAAAAAGAGAATAGAGCCCTTCCTGCGACAGAGTCACTGTTTTTTATTCGGGCTTTCAGGCTGTTTAGCATGTGGCAAACCCTTGCCGTGTATGGTGTCCGCTAATCCATTAACTATAGACGCTTTTTCTGTCTCTGCGTTTTCTTCTTCGGCCGGATAGTGATTGTCCATAAAGTTGGCAATGGCAATACTGATCGATGTAATGATGTAGACTGGCCAGAGAAAGCCCTGACTCAGAAAAGATCCGGAAACACAGAAACCAACCAGTCCTGCATAGGTTCCTACGGCGATAGCGGTCATATGGGGATCGTACTCCGGTGACCCTTTATTTCTATCCAGGCGTGTCAGGGAGCTGCGTATCGACATGAAAATGGTGAAAATCATAAAGCCGAACAGGCCAAAACCAACAAAGCCGGATTCTGACATGACCTGAAACCAGGTGCTGTGGGTAACGTGGGCCTGACCCTCCGCCCGACTGTGGGTTGCGTAATCCCAGTAATTATCCAGGAAGAGAGATAGACCAACGCCGGTCATCGGGTTTCTGAGGGCCATGTTAAAAGCCGCTTCCCAGGCGTGGATACGGCCCATCGCTGATGCATCAACACCCTCCTCTGCGGCACCCCCGGATTTACGGTCGCTGATGCCAGCAGCGGCCACCAGAATCATCAGGCTAAAGCTGCCAATACTGATGAGCAGCAATTTTGATTTGATGATGCGAAGACCAAAGATACCAAACACGGCAACCGTCGCCAGTAAGCCGCCGCGACTTTGTGTCGCAATGATAGATGACACAAAGATGACAATACCAATCAGGCCAAGCAGCGTTCTGATCTTGCCGGTGCCTTTGGTGGTTGCCAGGGCCACGGCATAGCTCATGGGAAAGCTGAGAACCAGAGAGAGGTCGTTGGGGTCACCCAGACTGGTGCCCGGAATGGTGACACGGGTTTCCTCGACCATACCGATACCGTTGGCATTGTTATACAGTGTGACACCGCCCACAGCCAGACCAGAACAGATGATCAGAAAGTGCGCCAGCTTGAAGTGCCAGTGCTCGGTCATCAGCCACGAGATGGCCAATACCATGATACCGATTTTCATATAAACACTGGTGAAGCTGCCAAAAGCGGTGGGGGGATAGCTGGAAAATGCGATACCAATGACCACCCAGCCAAAAAAGCGGGCAAAAATGGTGTGTTCATGACGCCAGTAAACCTGAACTTTCTTGGTCAGGATAATGTGCCAGGCCAGCACAAAATAGGACCCCAGTGCGGTTAACAGCGGGATCTTGATGGGATCCAGCTGAGGAAAAACCTCATGGAGCCGGAAAAATGAGAACATGATAAAAATCAAACAGACCACAAAGGGTTTTTTCAGAATAAATATCAACCCCAGCGGGATCACTGCCAGAGGGAGCAGGGCTATAGGGTGTGGAAAGATCAGGCTTGGCAGTGCTGCAAGTGCACAGTAAACGGTGACGGTTACTGTTTGGTAGCGATTAACAAACAGCCGTTCAAGGTTGGGTAGCCGCATCTTTAAAACACCCTAGTGCCTTAAGTACTTGAGGGTGGTGAAGAGCGGGCGACGAAAGAGCAGCAGCTGAGTGGCTGAAAACAGGAGCACTCCAGCCAGAATCATCAGAAATAGTTGAGCTGCCTCATGTATCTGGCCGGTCAATTGATCCCGAAGCAGCAGTAAGCCCCCCAGCATAATCATGGCGCTGCAGAAGCTGGGTAGAAGAGCGCTCAGGAAAGACGATGATTTCAGCTCAAATGCTGGCAGCATAAGTTTCAGGTGAACAGCGAAACTGATCAGGTTAATGCTTAACCAGGCCCAACATGCTCCTTCAACACCATATTGGATACCAACGAAAAAAATGGGCAGGGTCAAAATAGTTAACAGTAAGGTATGGCTATTTTTTTTCGGTTCACCAATGGCGGTTATACCGGTAGCCATCATTTCCGACAGCATCCGGAATGGGCTGGTCAGGCAGAGAATTTGAAATGGCACAATCGCCGCAGCCCATTTATCGGAGAGGACCAGAGTGATTAATTCAGGCGATATGGCACACATACCGAGATACATGGGGAAAAGTACCAGACTGGCAAGCTGAACTGATTTATGCAGATATTGCCCGGCAACATTACGTTCATTCTGAAGCTTGGCAAATGATGAAAGCCCAAGGTGGTTGAGAAGTTCGCCGATCTTGTCGCTGGGAAGATTGGCCAGATTCCTGGCAACAGAGAACACCCCCAGATCGGCTTTGCTGAGCAGGCGGCCAATGCTGATGTTGCCAAAGACATTGACGAAATAACGCAACACATCATTAACGGTGGCGATGCCACTGAATCCTGCCATTTTGGCAAAACCCCTGAAACTCAATGCAGGCCGGACCCAGCAGGGGGCTATTAGGTTATAGCCAATGGTCAGAGCCAGACGCATAAACAGATGCCCCAGAATCAGTGACCATACGCCGCAACCGGAGGCAGCCATGGCGATGGTGACAAGGCTGGTCATCAGGGCGGTATAAAACTGGACTTTTTCCCGCTCTTTGAACAGCATCCTGCGGCTTGCCATGGCATAAGGGAGGGTATGAAAGATCATAATAAGGTGCTGGCAGGCGACTGCCCGGACCAGAACGGTCACTCTTGGTTCATCAAAGAAGCTGGCAATAACCGGGGCGATGGAAAAGAAAACGCTGAAAAAGACCAGACAGGAAACAATGTTAATCGTGCAAGCCTGCCGGAGCCGGTCTGTGGTGAGCTCTTCTGCCTGAATGATCGCTTTGCCGATACCAAAGTCTCCCATCAGTGCAAAGATACCGATAAAAGCCATGGTCATGGCCATAAGGCCATAATCATCAGGTGTCAGCAGGCGGATCAGAATCAGTGTATTGAGCCAGGTGAAAATCTGGGCCACAAGGCGCAGGATCGCGCCAACTTTCAATCCTTTGATAACATTCTGTCCAAGTTCCATTGAGTTTATCCAACCGTTTGAGAGCGATCCTGTTTCTTATTAGCCAGGCCATGGGCAGGGGACTCTTTGATGAGGTTATTGGGCCAATCGTACCCTTTTGCCTGCACGGCTTGCTGGTAGACATCAAGAATCTTTGGCAGGATTGCCTGACTTGAATAGTTATTGATCACTGTCGCAATACAGGCTTCTCTGATTTGCCACTTTACGGCCTCTGGCAGTGAGTCCCAGAACAGCAGTAAATTGCTCATTGCATTAAGGTCGCCAATCGGAGACGTCCAGCCATTGAAGCCCTGCACAATAAGGTCCGGAAGTCCGCCCAATGGAAAGCTGAGGACAGGCACACCATGAGCCATGGCTTCAAGCGCCACCAGGGGCAACCCTTCAAAGCGGGAGGTGATACACAACAGGCCAATATCGCGCCAATGGGCTTCCATGGATTGAACCTGTCCCATGAACATGACGTTATTGACCTGCTGCTTTTGCAGCATTTCTTCCATTGGGCCACTGCCATAGAGCCGGAAGGGGAGATGTGGCTGGTGCTTGGCCAGTTGCAGAAACAGGTCAGGACCTTTCTCGTGACTCAACCGGCCAACAAAGGCGATGGCTGTTCCCGAGGAGGGATAATGTTCCGGAACCTCCACAAAGTTATCAATCCGATGGGGAGCACTGATCCATCTTCTGGCAATCTCATCACTGACGGCAATATTTTCAGATATGGGGCTGCTCAGCTGATCAAGCAGTGAATATAGCCGGACCATACCTTCACCCGGATCACCATTATGAAAGGTGGAAACAACAGGCGTCCTTGTGACTACCGAAGCCAGGCGGCCAACAATACCGGCTTTGTACCCATGGGTGTGAAGTAACAGAGGCTGTGTGTTTTTGAGTGCTGAGATCAACCCGGGCAACTTGCCGCTGAGGTAGCGAAAACGGAGGGCCGAGTCTGTTAAGGCCTGTTCAAGAGGGTGTTCAGCCTGATATTGCTGGTAAAACCAGATTTCTGCAGGCCAGCCACTGTTTTTCAGCGCTTTGCCAAGTTGGTAAACATGGGTCTCGATACCACCTGCCTGTCGGGAGTCCAGGAGTATGACAATGGGATGATCAGTCATTATTGTCTCCCGGCGTTTCATAATCTCCGCCCTCTACCTGCGTATTACCCGACAAGGCACGCTGACTTGATATGAGGCTGATAAAGTCGTGGGCGGACAGTGGCTTTCCGTAGTAATAGCCTTGTCCTTCCTGACAGCCTTTGTTAGCCAGGTAGGTTTCCTGTTCAACAGTCTCTACACCCTCAGCCAGAACTTTCAGGCCGAAGCTCTTGCCAATCTGAACAATCGCTTCAACGATGCCACAGTTTTCGCGGTTATCAGGAAGATCTTCGACAAAGGATTTATCAATTTTGATTTTGTCGAAGGGAAACTGTTTAAGGTAACCCAGCGAGGAGTAACCTGTTCCAAAGTCATCAAGTGCCAGTGTTACCCCAATGTTTTTCATATTCTGGAGCTGGGCTTTCGATGCTTCCAGGTCATCAATAATGGAGGTTTCTGTCACCTCAAGCTCCAGGGTTTCAGGGGGAATCTGGTATTTATTCAGTAAAAAAGCGATTCGATCAGCAATATTCTGATCCTGCAGCTGAATGGCCGAGAGGTTGACGGCCAGACGCAGGTTTTGATGACCGTCAAGGTGCCACTTGTTTAACTGTTGGCAGGCATTCTCCAGAACCCAGTTACCAATAGGAATAATATCAAGACTGTGTTCTGCCATGGGAATGAACATATCCGGTGAGATCACCCCTTTCTCCGGGTGATTCCAGCGCAGCAAGGCCTCGGCACCCACCAGCTCGCCTTTTTGATAGTTAAACTGTGGCTGGAACGCCAGGCTGAGTTCGTGGTTTTCAAGGGCCTGGTGGAGGTCCATTTCCAACCGCTTGCGCTGGCGGATTTCGGTATCAATCGTGGCTACATAGAACTGGTAGCGGTTGTGGCTTCTGGACTTGGCCATGATCATGGCAAATTCAGCCTGCTGCAGGAGGGTGTCGACATCCTCACCATCATCAGGAAAGAGCGTTATTCCGACAGTAGCACTGATGGTCAGCTGCTCATTGTTAATCTCGAACGGTCTGTCAAGCTGCCTGATCAGAGACTGGGCCATCTCAGCAGCCTCGTAGGGCTGTTCGATCTTTGATTGGATAATGGCAAACTGATCTTCACCTAATCGACCAATATAGGCTTTATTGCCGATGCAGTTTCTAAGGCGATCCGAGACTTTTACCAGAATATGTTCGGCGGCATTGAAGTTGACTTGGGCATTGAGGGATTTAAAGTCATCCAGTCCGAGGCAGAGAATAGCGATGTTCTCATGCTTGTTAGTGGCCTTTTGGATAAAGGTATTGATCTGGTTCTGCAGGGTGCGGCGATTTGGTAGTCTGGTCAGGTAGTCATATTGGGACAGCCGCATGATACGGGCTTCTGCTTTTTGACGCAGACTTTGATGGTAGTTAATGGATGTTAACAGTTTATTGGCCGTTCTGACCCAGAGACCTAACTCATTATTTTCATTACCTTCAGGCACAGGCAGCTGCTGTTGTCCCGGTGCTTCAGGATCGATACTTGATAAATGGCGAATCAAACGATTCATGGGGCGAGTCAGCAACGTTGAGCAGATCAGGTACATCAACAGAGCCATTGCTATGGCCCTGATTATCCCGGCAAATACCACAACGACGGATCTTTGAATAAACGCCTTACCTTCGTAGGCCGTATCAATGGAGAGAATCAATTCCCCAAAGTGTTCTTTCCCTGATTCAAGTGGCTGACGGTAGGTACGGATGGAGTCAAAAATATAGTCAGAAAGGAGGCGGTACCGGGAAGCAAAAATGGGCCTCTCTACCTTGGCCAGATTTGCCGTATCATCCAGTCGTATTGCTGCCACCTGCACCGACTTCATTTCCAGCAGACCATTGAGCACTTCTTGTCCCATATCGGTATCCAGACGATCAACCGCCTTGCTGGCGGGATCATGAATCATTGCCAGCAATTCCCGGGCTTTTCGATCAATATCAGCGCTGGACAGGTGAGCATCCAGAAACACCTGCACAAGGCTTAGTAATATGCCTAATGTGCAGGCACAGAGAAGGACCGCTTTAAGCAGTTTGATGGATAAGTGTTCTGCAGAATGCACGCCCTTCTGGGTATCCATAAAAATAACTTTAATAATTAGCCATCGATTCAGAGTTATTTGGATACAGCTTCATGTCTGAATGCATTAAGGCGTGTTGTCTGGTTGGTATTTTTTACAGCCTTACGAATTAACTATAGGGTTTGCTCAGATTTGTGTTTTATAAAAAAATGAAATTTTAATTATTTTTTAATTCCCGAGACTATTTCATGATCTTTTGCTCTTTTCTTTAAAATATGACTTTTACAGAATGCATCTCTGTTCTTTTGTCTAATCTAATTGAATGTGTGTTGTGTAAAATTATGTTTTACTTTTATCAGGTAAATAATAAGAAGTATTGAAGTTGGGAGTAACAGGTAATGGATTACGCGACTTATCAAGCCAGCAGCTGTGATATTATTGAATTGCATAACAAATTCAATGCAGAGACAGTGAATGAGGTTAGAGGTCACTTTGATCATTTAATTAAAGAGTGTGCAGGAGATGTCCTTGTTGATATGAGTTCTGTTAATGAACTTGATTCTTCAGGCATCGGTGCGCTGGTTTTTCTTTATAAGCGTCTAAAGACTGAGAGCAGAAATCTTGGATTGCTTGGTGTTAATGGAAAGCCTGACGAGTTATTGACAATGCTCAGGATTAACCAGACGATCAAGCAATATGAGAGTATTGAAGAGTATCTGTCGAAAAAATAAATTATTTTTATTTTTTTCTATTTTGATATCGGGTGGTAAATCTGCCGGGTATCTGTTTGTTTGTTTTTTATTTCCTTTACTCTCCTCATGCTCATTTCTATGGCCATTTCATGCTGACCGTGATTTTAGCCTTACAGTTGATGAAAAACGCAATATCAGGGATATTAACCGGTCTCATGTGATTAAGTTATTGAATATCAGCCAATCCAGATATATTGAGCTCAAAGACGCTGGTGGTGAATATTGCCTTCCCGGGCAGATGAGCTTAATCAATGATAAGCATCGGCTTATCAGGCATGAGATTGATGGTGACCTTCTGGGCGATGCCAGTCATCAACTCAGTGAATCATTTGTGGCCCTGGAAAAGGTTCGTTTGATCATGGAGGCGATGGCTGAAGATGGCGGATGCCCTGTACAGTATGCTTCAGGGCTGATTCAAGAGGGCCACAAACCATTACGGTCGAAAGACTCTGTTCTGGGGCTTTCAGACTGGCCAAGACCTGTAAATTTATGGCTGTTTATGCGGGTGCCTCAATGAAGACTCTCCATTGCACAGGTATTTGCAGCAGGCTATTGCAGACTCTGGCAGTTTTCCTGTTATTCGTCGTCTATTCTGGCGGAGTACTTGCCAATGCACCCATCGAAAAAGGTGGAGTGTTCCTCATAAAGCTGAGTGATGGTGGAGAATCTGTGCCGCTTCTTCGAGTTGATGAGGCGGTGGCAGTCACTTTTCCTGATGGAATGGTTCTCAATTTGATGGGAATGGATGAAGAGGCTGCTTCCACTGAAATACTCAGTAAAACTGGTGAATCTTATAATGTAGAGAGCATAAACTATATTGCCCCGGAACGTTTGATCAACATTGCCATCCTCGGTGATATCCAAAATCCCGGGAAGTACCCTTTTCCCATTGACTCATTGTTAACCAGTCTTAATTCGTACCACACTTTTTTTGACGATACTGATGTTGATGCAGATTTTACCCTGATCAGGAACAGCCAGCATATTAAAGTGCCAGCCGCACAGTCAGGGGAATGGCAGCTGGAAGCCGATGATGCTGTGCTGATTTCTTTACGGGAGAAAACTCCTGAAAAAACAGTTGATCCGCAGAAGCAGACGGGCAGTAAAAAAGAAGTTTCACCTCAACCTGGTTTGAAAAACAATCAAAGCGCTGGCATAGAAGCTCACATGTTGGCTGCACCGGTAAGCGAAGAGGAGACTGTTCTGACGGGGCCAGAATCGGCGACTGCGGAGGTGGCTACCCCGGAAGTAGCTGACGTATCAGGCGTTGAGGTTGATAAATCATCAGGGCGGACGAGAGACCCTGTACATTATCAGTTGCAGTCAGGGGATATTCTGGTTATAGGGCTGCCGGGGGAAGAGGGGTTTAATACGAACTTCCTTATTGGCAGAGATGGGACTATCCACCTGCCTGAAGTAGGGCAGTTGAAAGTAGCCGACCTTACGTTAAGGGCTGCAGATAAAGCCATTTATACGGCGTTGTCCGATGTGTTTCTCGGGCTTGATAAACTGACCATTCATTTGAAGGAAAAACGGCTACTGATCACTGTATTGGGTTTTGTCAACAACCCGGGTGAGGTCGAACTGCCCAGTACCGGTAATATCCAAATGGCGATTACCGAGGCAGGGGGCTTCGTTGATGGTGCCCAGCTGGATAGGCTTCAGTTGAGAAGGGATGGTAAGAAAAACGTCTTTAACTTTAAACGCTATCTGGATACCGGGGACCCCTCTGTTCTTCCGGAGATAAAGTCTCTGGATGAGATTTTTGTGCCTACCTCACCTGGTTTGAGCAGTGTGCACGGAGAGCCCAGAGCCGTAGATGATAAGGCGCTTGATTCTGTTTCTGACAGGACCGTGATCAAGGTATTTGGTGAAGTGCTGAAGCCCGTTAGCTTTCCTTACCAGGAAGGCATTAATGTTGTGGATGCCATTTTGAAAGGCGGGGGGGTTACCCGCTATGCCAATGTTGAACAGATTCGGTTGCTTTCTGGTACAGAGCCCAAGCTGTTTGACCTTAAGAAGTTTCTTGACAGTGGAAAAGATGAAGATTTACCAATGTTGGAGCCGGGATCAACCATCTATGTTGCTCAGCAGGTTGATTCTGTTTCTGGTGGCGCGCGTAAAGTGTATGTGATGGGACAGGTTCAGAAGCCCGGTGCATTCGAAACATCTGAAGGCGTTGGTTTTCTGGATATTCTCGCTAGCTCAGGGGGCCCTACCCAATATGCCGATATTCGTTCGGTCAGGATTTTGAAAAATAATGGTACAGTAGTACCATTTAACTTTCAGGATTTTACCGAAGGACGAACCAGCAGCATACCTTCGATTGACTCGGGCGATGCGGTGTTTTTCCCCGAAAAAGGTCCTGAGGATGATAAGTCCTGGCTCAAGCTTGAAACTGATGACTCACTGAAGATACTCGGGGCTATTAAAAAGCCCGGCCGCTATGAGTGGGCACCTTCGGTAGATTTTATGGATTATATCAGTAACGCTGGTGGCCCGACTGATAAAGCAGACCTCGCCCATGTGAAAGTTATTAAGCCAGGCCCCAATGATCAGCGGAATATCATTGAGTTCAATATGCAGGAGTTTATTGAAGTTGGTGGGTCATGGTCAGATATGCCTCAACTGACGGGTGGTACAACGATCGTTATTCCCGAGTTGCCGGAGAACCCATCAGCCAATACTTCCAGCTGGGTTAAGTTACCAAAGGAAAATGCCATCTACGTTATGGGTGCTGTTAAAACACCGGGGCGCTACGCTTTTAACAATGAAATGGGCTTTCTGGATATAGTCGGTGCTACTTCAGGACCTTCAGAAGAAGCAGACCTGAGCCAGATTCGAATCGTTCATCGCAATGAGGGAGCTCCCAGAGTCACCAAGTTTGACCTTGTGAGATATTTTGAAACGGGTGATGACAGTTTGCTACCAAAAGTGAAACCCGGTGACTCTATCTTTTTCCCATCCAGAGCACGTAAATGGGTTGAGAAAAAACCTGAAGATACGGTCAGGATTATGGGTGCTGTTTTTGTCTCAGGCCGTTATGAATTTACCAATAACATGACCATTCTGGATTTACTGGCAGAGGCGAAAGGACCAAAGGAGACCGCTTATGTTGAGAAAATACTCATAGTCAACAGTTCCTGTTGTGAGAACCGGACGGCGACATTTGATCTGGTGGAATTTATGAAAGACCCGGATGCTTCACGGTTACCGGTGTTAAGGGCTGGTGATACGGTCTTTGTGCCAGAATTATCACAATCAAACTGGAATGTTCTCATGGGGCTGGTTGCTGATGCGGCCGCTGTTTTGACGGTAATTCAATTCCTCACCAATCTGGGATGGTTTACGCCATGATCAAGCTACCCATTAACTATCTGGAGATTGAAGAGGTATATGGCAACAGTATTGGTAAAGGGTTGCGTTCGGTCGCTATTACTTCCGCCAATGCGGAAGAGGGCTGCAGTACCCTGGCTTATGCGTTAAGTCAGCGCAGTGAAATCGATGGCAAGCGAACGTTGCTGGTGGAAGTGAACATGCTGCACCCTGAACTGGGTGATATTTCCGGGCATATTCATACCGACTGGTTGCCCAATCCTCAGTCTGCTGATGGCTGTATTATGCGTTCGGACGATGTGAACCTGGATATACTGCCGGCTCCTTGTGATACGGATGTGCTTGGATTCCGCAGTATTACCAACATGAGCAAGCTTATGGAGCATTGGCTGGAAAACTATGACGCGGTGATTTTTGATACCTCCCCGGTAAATGCCAGGAATCGTAATAATATTCCCGCAGAGTCCATTTGTGCCATGGTTGATGGAACAATCATGATCGTCATGGCTGGAGTGACTCGACAAACACAATTCAAAACAGCACTGGACAGGCTGACCCAGCATGATGTGTCATTAGTTGGTGTTGTTTATAATGATTTTCTAAATCCTCGCCTGGCGGATGAAATTTGCCGGGAAACCCGTCGACTGGACAACTGGTTTCCTAATGCCATGCAGAAAGTCAGAAATTACGTTAAAAAATCTTCGTTCTTTAATATTGACCTTTAGGGGCTGTGTTCCCTTTGGTTATCTGCGTCATCAAACAGGTTGTCGTAGCACACAGTGAAATATCAAAGGGGCTCTGCTGGTAGTGTTTTGTCCCGTAGATAGATGAAAACGGTATTGTTTATCAGGTAGGGGGCGTAACACCAATCTCAATGGTCGGGCCAAGGAATTTAGGGCCAGTATTGAGAAAATGTACCTCCAGCACAGCCAGTACCCTGGCAAGCATCTCTCTGGCTCTATTGCTGATATCAATGTCATAGCCCTCGCCCGCATTAAAGGCAATGGCGTCAATATCATGATTCATGGCGATATACAGAGCCCGCTTATTGTGTGGAGCCTGGGAAATAATTGTAAAGCTATCCAAATCAAAAACATGATGTGCCCTGAGAACGGAATCAAGCGTTCTGAAACCGGCATAGTCGCGATATATGCGTTCTGCAGGGACGCCTTTCTTTAGCAGGTCACGCCTTATAGTGCTTGGTTCATCGTAAAAACGGGTGCTGTTATCGCCGCTGATGAGAATGTAATCAATCTTACCCGCTTGGTAGAGTTGGAAGGCTGCTTCCAGCCGGAGCCGGTAGTGGTCATTAAAGCCGCCTAGGCGAGAGTATTTGCTGGTACCCAGCAAAACACCAACCTGATTATAGGGGAGCTTGCTCAGGTTAGAGTACAGGGCGTTATTGGTTGCCCTGGCCACCATCAAGTTGCAAAGTACAGTCAATGCCAGCAAGACAATGGTAGAGAGAATGGCCAGCCTGACAAAAATCAGTACATGGGGTATTCGGACACCCATCGTATACCTTCAATGCGAGTCACATCATTCCTGAGTAGATCACATTGCGTACATTCTATAAAGCCAGTGAATCAAAAAACTCTCTATTTTTAATCAGACATTCGTCTTAGCTCATCAATCATCAGCTTTGTTATGGTTTTGCTGGGCGCATCCGGTATGCCCAGGCTTTCGGCAACCGCCGGTGGCCTGAAGCCCCTGATGTGAGCATAAATCATGACGGCCAAAGGATCCGGGTTTGATGCGCGAATGGCCAGCTGTTCGGTCAGCATCAGGTTCTGATAGTTTTCATCAGCCACATAGATGACCGGCTTGCCCCGGTAGATGGCCTGCTGGGCGACGGATGATTTATGGACAATAACCGCAGAGGCAATGGTGCTCAGTGATGCGGTGGAATAAGTGCCGTGGTGTAACAGATGGACATTGCCGTCCGATTGAGCCTCAATGATCCTGCGCTCAAGCTCACCATCAAACTTGGGGTGATATGAAACCAGAAAAAGAATGTTGGGCAGCTTCCTTGTTGCTGCAATAAAGGTTTGAAAAGCCTTGGGATAGCTGCTGCTGTAATCACCGGCAAACAACACTACAGGCTGCTCCGGGTGTATATTGAGGGTGTCGCGTAATAGGAAAATATCGGTCTCATCATAGACTTTGTCCCAGTCTTCCAGTGCGGGCTGTCCGGTAACGGTCACTGCTGCTCCCAGGGAGGCAGCGATGCTCTGAAAGCTAAGCGCGGTGGTTTTACTGGGGACATGGAACTCGTCCAGGTAGCTCAGCTCTTCTAAAAAAGGCTGTACATAGCTGATGGAATCAACTGGCTCAAAATTATCATAAAATGCGATGACCCTGGCACCTCTTCTCTCCCAGATATTGGCAATCTGAGCCTGTGCCCGACTTGCCATACCGGTATAGACAATTTTGGTGGAGATGCTTTCAGCGAGTTGGTAAACCAGCTTCTGGTTCAGCAGATGGTCGCGATTTTCATACAGCGCTTCGTTGTGGGTCAATCTATCGAATGGAATCAGAGCCGGGTCATTTTTGAAGACTTCAGCAGCACGACCCATCGCCAATATCCGGTAGGGAATATTGGCGTTTTTCAGTTTTTCCTGAATACGCAGGAATGCGTTGCTTTCACCCTGGTCATAGGCCACGAACAATACCGCAGTTTTGATATAGTCCGCATCGCTGCTGTAAGAAGTCGGTGCAAAGAAAAGCCAGAAAACAGAGAAAATGATGGATGCTGGCAGATATTTCAGCTTGTTGTTTTTCACGTGAGGCTACCCCGGAGAACTTCCTTAAAACTTTTTCTTCCTAAGAATCAAAGTAGGAGTCCCGCCGGGGAGTGTAAATCTGACTATTTCCGAATCAGATGAACGCCCATTTCAGCATGATGAGTGTATGGGAACTGGTCAAAAAGGGCGATTTTTTCGATTCTATGGGTCTGGCAAATGGTTGACAGATTTTTCCTGAGCGTTTCAGGGTTGCAGGAAATGTACAGGATATTGTCGAAATTCTGCACCAGCTTTTCTGTTCCTTCATCGAGACCTGCCCTGGGAGGATCCACCAGAATGGTTGAGAAATCATAGCTGTCCAGGTCGATCTCACTCAGGCGGCGAAATGCCCGTTCCCTGTTCATGGCCTGGGTCAACTCCTCACTGGATAGACGGGCGATTTCTACGTTCTCTACATTATTCAGCTTAAAGTTTTCCCGGGCCGAATGGACTGAGGTTTTGGCAATTTCAGTGGCCAGTACCCGGGTAAAATGTCTGGCAAGCACGCAGGTGAAATTACCATTTCCGCAATAGAGCTCTAACAGATCACTGCTACGGTCGGACGTAATCGCTCGTGCGGTGCCACTGGCCCAGGCAAGCATGTGCTCATTAACACTGGCATTAGGCTGGGTAAAACTGTTTTCTACTTGGGTGTAATGGAATGGTTTGCCATCCACGGTCAAAGTTTCAGTGACATAGTCTTTATCCAGCACCAGTTTCTGTTTGCGGGCACGTCCAATAATGGCAATGCCAAACTGTTCCTGGAGTGCTGTCGCTTCCTGCTTCCACTGATCATCCAGCTGGCGGTGATAGATCAGTGACACCAGGGCTTCCTTTGTCTGGGTGGTGAGAAATTCAACCTGAAAAAGCCGTTTCTTCAGATGGCTGCTGGTGATGATAGCCTCCATCAAGGGCATCATTAACCGGTTAATGGTTTCGGAGCCGCTGGGAAAGGAGGTGACTTCAAAGGGCTGCCTGGTTTGTGGATCGAACATTCGGTAGTAGCAGTGATCGCCCTCATGCCAGACATGAAACTCTGCTCTCATCCGGTAATGGTCCGACCTGGAGCGGAAAAGTTCCAGTTCAGGCATATCGAATTCGGCAAACTCGCTGCAAATGCTGCTGGCCTTTTGGGCCAGTTGCTGTTCATACCTTTCGGGTTGGACTGTTGGTAGGGACATAGCGCTCGTGATCAAATAAAAACGGCCCATATTATGGGCCGTAATAGCATGGGCGTGAAGCGTGGTTTATGATTGATTTGAGTGGCCATGCATTGACTGCTGGATGTTTTTCCGGATTTGCTGCATTTTTAAGGCGATTTGATCACTGCGATGGCTGATCAGGATCATTCTCTGCTCAAATCGTTGCAGAACATGGCAGGCTGCCCGGAGTTTGTCAGGAAGTGTTCGTTGAAGATGTTCAAGTGAGCGATCGTTGGGCTTGTTCATAGCCCAAGTATAGATGTGAGGTAGGGTGGCCGGCACGTTCAGGGGAAGAAAATGCCGGTATAAGGAATCAGGCAGCGACAGCCACGCTCTGGCTATTCATGCCCATGGCTCTTGCGGTGAGTTCTGCCAGCAGTTGTTCAATTTGCTGGCGATCGGATGCCTGGCTATCCGACGTCTTCTGGGCCCTGGCTTTGCGGTGCCGCTCAATGGCTTCGCGGATGCGTTGTTCCCGTGGGTCAAGCTCAATAATGATCTCTGGTTCAGCCGCTTTCACTGGCTCAGGCTGCGGTTCAGCCACTTCGATCTCAACCGTTACGGGAGCGGCTGGTTTGCTGTTGAGGAGTTCAACCGCATTGCTGTCTCCTGACAGGACGGCGTTGGCTGCTGCCTGAATGGCTTCAAGCTGGGCCGAAATGTCGTCGCTGAGACAGATGTTGTTCATTTGCACAACGGCATTCACCTGAGAGCCGTTTTCCGGTTTTGCCACCAGCTTTTCTTTCCGGGCTTCTGCTGCGTTTTCCTGTGCGGTAGAAACATCCAGTTTGATGTCCGGTGATCTGACGCGTTCAACAGAAACAGGCGTCACTGGTTGTGCAATGCCGGGCTGTTGTGGTGTTGCGGTTTTCTCTTCCGTCTGCTTTTTCGGCTCTGGAGAAATCTCATCAAAGTCATCCATGTCGCCGTCGAACTCGTCAAAGATGCTGGCAAGCTCTTTTTCCACGCTGGACTTGCGGGTTCGTGTTTTCTTTTTAGGCTGGATCTTGACGGTGCTGGTTTTATAGCCACGGAGACTGCGAGCACCCAGCGTTTCAATGGCTTCCTGTTCAAGCGCGTTCAGCTCATTGCGGTCTTCTACGAAATCCCACTCTTCAACGACAAAGCCATCCCTGCCGTGTACACGGATCTCCTGGTATAGCGGGTAGTCAAGATTCTGCTCGGCTGCAGCCACCATTTTTTCCCATTGGTCAACCAGGTCATTGCGGGTTGACCCAACATAGACTTGAGAGGTGGTTTTGTTGGTGACGGTGAAGATAATCAACGCTTAAGACCTTGCTGTGACTGAAACAGGGGCGCGATTATACCTGTCAATTTATCCCTGTGCAGGGGTGGAAAGCTCGTATTTTGTAGTTTTTTTTTACGATGTCCGGTTTGATTTTGAAGCCTGGTCGATGACTTTATCGTTCACACGAAGACCCATTGCGCTAATACGATGCAATTGTCGTTTAATGCGGTAACTTGACGAGTTTATTAGGAATAAGTCGCTTCCAGAGCAGCTGTTGTTTTCAGTTGTTGTCAGTTGTTGTCAGCTGAGGAAAGTATCAGGTTCCATTGCCATCACGATGGCATCTTCCCAACCCCTGCCCATGGGGTAATAGTTTTTCCTGATGCCGATCTCGCTGAAGCCTTCATGAAGATAAAGGTTGAAGGCTTTGATATTGGAGCGGCGGACTTCAAGCAGAATGGTGTTGCAGCCAGACTGTCCTGCTGTCTGCAGCATGTGTTGCAATAGCTGCCGACCGATACCTCGCCGTTGAAAAGATTTGTCCACCGTCAGAATCAGAATGCTGGCTTCGCCGGCTACCGTCATCATGACGCAGTGTCCTACAATTCTGCCATCAAGCACTGCCAGTTCGCAGGTATAGCCGGAGGACAGGCTGGCGGAAAAGTGTGCTTTTCGCCAGGGGTGTTCTGCTGACTGTTGCTCCACGGCATTGACCTGTTCCAGGTCACTTTCCAGCATGGGGCGAAACGTGAGTGAGGGTTGTGTCATGGTTGATGATTTATCTGAATCGTTTGATCTTCAGGCATTGCCCTGTGTGTCTGGTGTTTTGGTGAGTAGCGGAGCCAGATCCTGCCATGCTTCCCTTTTGAGTATGGACTGTTTCATCAGTTCATTCAGCCCATGGGTTACAGCAAACCACTGGCCTGTATGAGTGCCCGGCTGGATGCCCCGTAGTTGCTCAAAATCTTTTTCCGGGTCCATAACAAACCTGGCCGCTGACTGTCCAAATAACAGAATCACCTTTCTGCGGGATAAGCCGTATTGGTTGCTCAGATAAGCACAGACGGCATCGGCGGCAGCGTAGTCATCCTGGCTTAGTTGGCTCAGCAGGCCCCGGCTTTCGCTCATGGGCCAGACAAATTCACGAACAGTCTGTGCACCTTCCGGGTTGAGCTTGAGTGCTCTGAGAATGTCATCTAAAAGGCGTTGATGGTAGCGGCTGAATTGGTTGAGCCCGGAGTGTGGCATTTCGGCCACCACAAGGCAGTCATCGCTGACGGGTTTTATCACCAGACGGAATTTGCTGACGGAGCCTGACAGCTGTTTTACAGGCTCTGGTGAAGGTTGAGCTTCCTGTTTGATGTCCTCAACAGGTTTGGATGGGGTAATAAATTGCCCAAGGATATCTACTGGCTTGGTCGGCGAGTATCCTGTCTGGGGCTGCTCTCTGGCATTCTGCTGGTTAAACGCTGAGCTGATTTCAGTGCCAGAAACAGCCTGAGCTGACTCTGCTTCGGCAAGTGCCCGGGCGTCCTCTGCTATCCAGTCAAAAGGTCTGGCTGGTTGAGCATTGGTCAGTTGATATCTGGGAAACCAGGTTTGTATGCCCATGGCTCCCAAATAGTTCTGTCTGAGTTTTTCCCGGTGGGCAATCTGAATTTTTGCTGCAGAACTGTCGACAGCCTGATCACTGTTGGATGGTGAAGGGTGGTCAACGGTTTCGCCCTGCATGTTGGTTCTCAATGGTTGCCGCTATTTACGGTTGCTGCTCTCAAGGGTAAGAGCAGAAGGAAGATTAAAAAGCCAATAGTATCATTGAAAGATCCTGTTGGCATTTTAATCAAACCAAATTGATTAAACCGTTCCCCCGGTTTGTGGATTGGCTTTGGTGATATCGGCTTCCAGCAGGTTGAGGGCATGGATGTAGGCTTTGGCGGAAGCAATGACGATATCGGTGTCAGCCCCGGAGCCATTGACAATCTGCCCGTTTTTCTCAAGCCGGACAGAGACTTTACCCTGGGAGTCAGTACCTGTTGTGATGGCGCTGACATTATACAATGCCAGTCTGGCCCGGGAGTTTGCCAGCTTTTCAATGGCTTTGAATATGGCGTCAACAGGACCATCACCGCTGCTGGATACCGTCTGCTGTTTTCCGTTGATTGCCAGGGTGAGTGTTGCTTCCGGTGTTTTGCCAATTTTTGAGCTGGCATTCAGATCGATCAGTTTATATTTCTCCACCAGCTCGCTGCTGCTGCGGGCATCACTCACCAGTGCCTGAAGGTCATCGTCGTAGATTTCCGATTTTTTGTCCGCCAGAACTTTAAAACGCTGGAAGGCATCATTCAGGTCGTCCTGGCTGCTGAACGATATGCCCAGTTCCTCCATTCGGGTTTTGAAGGCATTGCGACCAGACAGTTTACCAAGTACCAGCCGGTTGGTATTCCAGCCGACATCTTCGGCAGACATGATTTCATAGGTTTCCCGGTGCTTCAGTACACCATCCTGATGGATGCCAGACTCGTGGGCAAAGGCGTTGGCTCCCACGATGGCTTTGTTGGGTTGAACCGGGAAGCCGGTGATGGAGGAAACCAGTCGTGAGGCCGGTACAATCTGAGTGGTGTTAATACCGGTGGTTACTCCCAGACAATCCGACCGGGTTTTCAGGGCCATGACAATCTCTTCAAGCGAGGCATTGCCCGCTCTTTCCCCTAATCCATTGATGGTGCATTCAACCTGACGTGCCCCGTTCACAACGGCAGACAGTGAGTTGGCTACAGCCAGGCCAAGGTCATTGTGGCAGTGAACGGAGAAGATGGCTTTATCAGCGTTTGGGATACGTTCCATCAGGGTTTTGATGGTTTCTCCAAACTGGTGTGGCAGGGCGTAGCCAACGGTATCCGGAATATTGATGGTTCTGGCACCGGCATCAATGGCTGCTTCAATAATACGGCACAAAAAATCTATTTCGGAGCGGCCGGCGTCTTCACAGGAAAACTCAACATCGTCAATGTGATTTCTGGCCCGTTTGACGGCAAATACGGCCTGTTTGATCACATCGTCCGGGTTCATACACAATTTGTGCTGCATATGGATGGGAGAGGTGGCAATAAAGGTATGAATCCGCCCCCGTCTGGCTGGTTTCAGGGCTTCGGCGGCCCGGTCAATATCTTTTTCCAGTGCCCTGGAGAGGCTACATACGGTGCTTTCCGTGATATTGGTGGCAATGGCTTTGACAGCTTCAAAGTCACCCGGGCTGGCCATGGCGAAACCGGCTTCAATAACATCTACCCGCAGTTTTTCCAGGGTTCTGGCTATGCGTAATTTTTCATCACGGGTCATGGCTGCGCCGGGGCTTTGCTCTCCATCGCGCAGGGTGGTATCAAAAATCACAACTTGATTGTTGTTCATGGTGTATCCCTTGCCTTTGCTGTCCGAAAGGCTGGTCAATTTCTTATTGGCTATGCTGCTGTTACTTGTTTTGTGTGCGCAGCAAACTTGTCTGGCAAGTCCGCTTTATCAGTGGTCTTGCGGTTTGGCCATCAAGGCCGGGTAGTTGGGGAGATAGTAATTAATATGCCCTAAGGCAGTAGTAGAAGTAGCAGACGAGCAGGAGCGAAGAAAGTTTCAGGCAGGAGAAGAACTCCCTCTTGGTAAGCAGTCTTATTATTACTTTTTATATCAACGTACAGTCTTTGCCAGTTTATCACGCTACTCATTGCGCCCTTCTCTTGAGGGAAATACGTAGATCGGCCAGGTAGTTGTACTATAAAGGCAGAGTTTGCAGGATACAAGATGGATATGGGGTGGTGGGCATGTTTCATGCCCACTCATTTTTATCATCAATGAGTCAGAGGGTGTTCTGACCATTGCTTCAACAGGTCAATCCAGGCTGGATGATCATTCAGGCAGGGAATGAGTTCCAGTGATTCACCCCCGGCTTTAATAAACTCCTCTTTGGCCCCAATGCCGATTTCTTCCAGCGTTTCCAGGCAGTCAGAAACAAAAGAAGGGCAGATAACCAGTACTTTTCTGGCTCCTTGATCTGCCAGCTGCTTGAGAACATCCAGAGTATTTGGCTCCAGCCACTTGGCTTTTCCCAGTCGGGACTGGAAGCCAACGCTGTATTTATCAATCGGGATGCCTGCTTTTTCAACAAAGGCCTCTGTTGTCTGGTATACCTGATGTCGATAGCAGGTTTTGTGGGCAATGGAGGTTTTCTGGCAGCAGCTTTTATCTTTCAGGCAGTGGTTACCGGTTGGATCATCTTTTGTAATGTGGCGCTCTGGTACGCCGTGGTAGCTGAACACCAGGTGATCAAACTCTTTTTCCAGCCAGGGCTTTGCACTTTCGACCAGCGCCGCAATGTAGCCATCGTGATCATAGAACACCGGGTGGACGCGAAGCGGCAGGGTGATGCCCATTTCCTGCATCAGGCTTTTGGCCCGTTCAATCACGGTTTTTACCGATGACATGGCGTAGTGTGGGTAGAGTGGGAACAGCAGGATCTCTTCGATGCCCGGTTGCTTTGCCAAATTGCTCAGAGCCTCTGCCATATCCGGTTTGCCGTAGCGCATGGCCAGCTCAATCGGGATGCTGGTACGCTCTCTGAGCTGCTCCGCGCACTTTTCGCTGTTGACAATGAGTGGTGAGCCCTGCTCAGTCCAGATGGCGCTGTAAGCTTCAGCGGATTTTGCCGGACGTGAAGGTAAGATAAAAAGGCTTAGGATAAGCCTGCGAATCACCCATGGCAGGTCAATCACATGCTTGTCCATCAAAAACTCATTGAGATAGTTTCGAACATCTTCAACAGATGTGCTGTCCGGTGACCCCAGATTAACCAGCAAAACGCCTCTGTTTTCCATGGGCTAAAGAGCTCTCTATGATTTGTCAGAAGTACCGCCAATTCCTTTTCATTGTTCAGGCTGGATCGTATGGGTGGAGTACTTCCGGATTGATTAATTGACAGCGAGTTTAACAGCTTTGCAGAGACTTTGGTGAGAATGGTGTTATTTCTTGTTGGTTGAGAGTTCCGGCCTCTGCTTAGAGGCCGGAAACAGGCTCAGGCCTGTTTGCGTCCGGCCCAGTAAAGAGTGATAAAGCCAAAAACAGCGGAGAGTATGGAGCCAGCCAGCACGCCGATACGATCTGAGACCAGGTAGTTGGTATTCACGTTTTCAAAGGCCAGTGAGCCAATAAACAGACTCATGGTAAAACCAATACCGCAGAGTATAGAGAGGCCGTACATCTGGAGCCAGCTGGTTCCGGTGGGCAGTTTGGCCAGTCCGGATTTAACCGCCAGCCAGCAGAAGCTGAATACGCCAATCTGTTTGCCCAGGAAGAGGCCGGCCACAATCCCCAGGGGAATTGGGGTGAACAGGCTTTTGATCTGTTCGGCATTCAGTTCAAGTCCGGCGTTGGCAAAGGCAAAAATAGGCAAAATGACATAATGAACACTGCTGTGCAGGTTGTGTTGCAGGGCTTTCAGCGGTGATCGACCTCTGCGGTCAACGGTTTTCAATGGAATGGTAAATGCCAGAAGTACGCCAGCCAGCGTAGCGTGAACGCCTGACTTAAGCACGCAGATCCAGAGCAATACGCCTACAACCATGTAAGGTCCGATTCTGGTAACATCCCTGTGGTTGAAGAAAGCCAGGATTGCCAGTAAGACAGAGGCAATGCCCATGGACATCAGGGATAGCTCTTCTGTGTAGAAAATGGCAATGATAATGATGGCACCAAGATCGTCAATGATGGCCAGGGCCAGAAGGAATGTCATCAGTGATGCAGGTGCACGTTTACCGAGTAAGGCAAGAATGCCTACGGCAAAGGCAATGTCAGTGGCGGCGGGGATTGCCCAGCCTTTAATGGCAATAGGGTCTGAGTAGTTAAAAGCAACATAGAAGAGTGCCGGTACCAGCATTCCGCCGATGGCACCAATACCCGGCAGTATAACCTGGGCCGGAGTACTGAGCTCCCCTGCAAGCACTTCCCGTTTGACTTCGAGGCCGATCAAAAGGAAGAAAACGGCCATCAGACCATCATTAATCCACAGCAGCAGTGGTTTGTGGATGTCCAGGGGGCCTGCGGTAAAACGGATGGGGGTTGATAGCAGTAAGTCATAATACTCTGCAAAAAACGTATTGGCAGCGAGCATCGCCAGTGCCGAGGCAATAAAAAGCAGTACGCCAATGGCGTAATCCTGCTGCAAGAAGCTATGAAATCGTCTGGCAAACATGTTTTCTCCAGGTGCCCGCTATAACCGCCCGTAGCCCATTGATTACACCAGTATCTCCGTAAGGATTTCATGCCAGTTGTTGCTTGACAAGTACGTTGGTGCAGCGGGCAAAAAATAGCATTCAGTTTATCTGCACTGAATGCCGCTTGGTATTACGGGCTATTACTTATGGCGGCAGTACGGAGTAAGCCTATAGGGTTATTGGTAGTTCAGGCCGCAGGTTTGCGGGCAAGGGTTACGCGGTCATGACCGGCCAGATCGGTTTCTGTGCGAATTTGTGTGAAGCCTGCCCGGGAAAGGATTGTCTGGACGGGCCTGCCCTGGTCATAGCCGTGTTCTAACAGGAGCCATCCCCCGGGCTTCAGGCTTTGCAGTGAGTGTTCGGCAATCACACGAATATCGTCCAGTCCATCCACTCCAGAGACCAGCGCTGACAGGGGTTCATAGCGAACGTCTCCCTCTTTCAGGTGCGGGTCATTGCTGCAAATGTAGGGGGGGTTGCTGACGATCATATCCATTGAGCCTTCAGCCAGTGGTGAACACCATGAACCCTCAATAAATACGGTATTCCGGATATCATTGATCACCGCATTTTCTGCCGCAACAGCCAGGGCGTCCGGGCTTTTGTCGATAGCGGTAACTTCCCAGTTCGGCCGTTCCTTTGCCAGGGCAAGGGCTATTGCGCCGGTACCGGTTCCCAGGTCGGCCACTTTCATTGTTGATTCGGTGTTTTGATCCAGCGTGCTATCTAAGCCAAGTGCCAGCTCAACCAGTAGTTCGGTGTCTGGCCTTGGGATCAGGGTGGCTTCGGTAACTTTTAACTGCAAGCTCCAAAACTCCCGTTGCCCGATCAGATAGGCTATGGGGTGCCCTGCTTTTCGTCGATCGATAAGCTTTACAAACTGAGCCATCTGTTCACTGGTCAGAAGCGCTTCAGGCCAGGTAAAAAAATAACTGCGTGGCTTGTGGAGAACATGTGCCAGCAGCAGTTCTGCATCAAGCCTGGGAGTGGGGCTGGCAGAAAGCATGCGGGATGCTTTTGCCAGGGCGGTGTCAATTCGGGCGCTGCTCATGACTTATTCGCCAGCCAGACTGGCCAATAGCTCAGCCTGATGCTCCTGCAGCAGAGGGTCAATAACCGGGTCCAGTTCACCTTCCACGATTTCCGGCAATTTATAAAGAGTAAGGTTGATACGATGGTCGGTGACCCGCCCCTGGGGATAGTTATAGGTACGAATACGCTCAGAACGGTCACCACTGCCTACCAGACTTTTCCGGGTATCACTGATCTCTTTCGCGGCAGCGGCATCCTGGGCATCCTGAAGTTTGGCCGCCAGCCAGGTCATGGCTTTGGCCTTGTTTTTGTGCTGTGAGCGCTCATCCTGGCATTCAACCACAATACCGCTTGGCAGGTGGGTGATACGAATGGCTGAGTCAGTAGTGTTGACGTGCTGACCACCGGCACCTGATGAGCGGTAGGTATCGATGCGCAGGTCTTCCTTACGGATCTCAATCGCCTGTTGTTCATCGGGCTCCGGCATCACGGCAACGGTGCAGGCAGAGGTATGGATTCTGCCCTGGGATTCAGTCTCAGGAACCCGCTGTACGCGATGGGCTCCCGACTCAAACTTCATTCGACCGTAGACGTCGCTGCCAATAACACGGGTGATTATCTCTTTGTAGCCGCCGTGTTCACCGTCGCTGGCACTGATCACCTCAATTCGCCAGCCGCGTTTTTCCGCGTACCTTGAGTACATTCTGAACAGGTCGCCGGCGAAAATGGCGGCTTCATCGCCGCCTGTTCCGGCACGGATTTCCAGAAAGGTGTTCAGGCCGTCCCTTGGGTCTTTGGGTAACAGCAGCACTTCAAGACTCTGTTCCATTGCTGGCAGCTGTTGTTCGCAACTGGCCAGTTCCTCGCGGGCCAGTTCCGTCATGTCCGGGTCGCCATCTGTCATCATGGCTTCGGCTTCGGCTTTGTCGCTGAGTACCTGGTCATACTCTTTGTAGGCTTTAACCACCGGTTCCAGCTCAGCGTATTCTTGGGAGAGCTTGCGGAACTGATCCTGGTTACCAATAACCCCGGGGTCACTCAACAGTGCGGAAAGCTCTTCGAAGCGCTCACCGAGGTTTTCCAGTTTGACGAGAATGGACTCTTTCATGATGTCTGTAAAAGGTGTCTATATAAGGGTGGATTCAGAATGCCATCAGGCATCCTGAGTTGAATCGGATTGACGACTGGGGCTCAGGCCCAGAAGTTTCTCGGCCCACTCCAGCTTTTCATGCTGCCCTTTTGCGGCAGCACTTTTCAGCTGTACGCTGGGGTGGTGCATCAGTTTGTTGGTCAGCGAGCGGGCAAATTGCTGCAGTACTTCTTCCGGACTGCCGCCTCTGGCCAGCCATTGCAGTGCTTTCTCAAGCTCCAGGTCTCTGATCGCTTCGGTGCTCTGGCGATAGTTGCGTAACAGGCTGACGGCATCCAGCGCACGCAGGCGGGTCATGAACTCAAAGATATCGGCCTCAATCATGCGTTCAGCCTGTTGGGCTGCATTTTTGCGCTCTTGCAGATTGTCTTCAATTGCATCCTGCAAGTCATCCACTGTGTAGAGAAAAACATCAGCCAGATCACTGACCTCGGGTTCAATGTCCCGGGGAACCGCAATATCCACCATAAACATGGGTTTGTGTTTTCTCTGCTTCAGCGCCTTTTCAACCGTTCCTTTGCCGAGCACCGGTACCGGGCTGGCGGTGGAGCTGATAACAATATCGCTTTCATGGAGTATGTGCGGCAGGTCCGATAGCAGGACGGCTTTTCCGCCAAACATGTCGGTCAAGCGCCGAGCTCGCTCCAAGGTACGGTTGGCCACGATAATATTGGCAACGCCCTGCTGGCACAGGTGTCGTGCGGTCAGTTCAATGGTCTCGCCGGCTCCGATCAGTAATGCCGTATTTTCGCTAAGGTCAGAAAAAATCTGTCTGGCCAGTCCGGTAGCGGCATAGGCAACGGATACCGGCTGCGCGTTGATAGCGGTTTCTGTGCGAATCTGTTTGGCCGTGGTGAAGCTGTGCTGAAACAATCGATTCAGACCAGGGCCGGTGGTGTCGGCTTCCTGTGCGCTGGCGTATGCGGATTTTAGTTGTCCCAGAATCTGGGGTTCGCCAAGCACCATGGAGTCAAGCCCACAGGCAACCCGCATCAGGTGGCGGACCGCCTGTTCATCATGGAAGAGGTAGCTGTGTTCTGATAGTAATTTGCCGTTGGTCTGATGGTAACCGCTCAGCCAGTCAATCAGTTTGTCGTAGCACTGTCTGACTGTTTCGGCCCCGGAGCTGTGAATAGCACAGTAGATTTCGGTACGGTTGCAGGTAGACAGGATGGCAATTTCTTCAATACCAGTGTGGATTCTGGCGCTTTGCAGCGCATCGGACAGCTGCTCAGCAGAAAAGGCGACCTGTTCCCTCAATGTGATTGGTGCTGTCCTGTGATTGATACCGGCGGTAATATACCCCATCAGACCTCTGTTGCTGTCCAGGTTCACTGCTACTATAGATTGGCTGACATATCCGTACCCGGATTATAAGGCGTTCAATGCCATCTGGGCAGGGAGTTATGTCGCTCAATTGTTCATTTGAAAATGCTTTCAGAGGCGCATTCCCTGGTGAAGGGGGGCAAGGCCTGACATTTTCTGCTTAAGGCTTTCTTTCAGGAAAGCTCTTGATTGCTGGAGTGTTGTGCAAATCCTGCTTATGTTTTTTCTGACTTATGACCATGTCCGATACTTCAATCGCAGTTATCAGGTTCACACTCAGGAGCGGGGCTGCTGGATTGATGGGTGTTTCGGCCGATCAATTCTGCAATGGAAAGCGTGTAACTGCAAACTCTCTTCACGTTTTTTAATGGAAATCAGGGGAAAGGGCATACCATCCATGATTAGAACGATTGCCGGGGCTGAATTATTCATCAACGGGGCTGAGGTTTTCAGAAAATATTGTAAAAAGTTGACGCTTGTTTTTGCTGTTTTCCTGGCGGGTTGTGCCAGTAAGAATGTTCAGCAAGTGGATCATAGCGCTGTAACTGCAACGAACGGTCAATCACAGGCCGGGGTTGATGAGCCTGTTACCCCTTTTGCCGCGGAGACGCTTTATGATTTGCTGGTGGCAGAGATTGGCGGCCAGCGTCAGCGTTATGATCTGGCGCTGGGCAATTATTTAAAACAGGCACACAAAACCAGAGATATTGGCGTAGCCCGGAGAGCCTACCAGGTTGCCGTTTATGTAGGGGCAAGGCAGGCAGCGCTGGATGCTTCATTACTCTGGGTCGAACTGGAGCCGGAAAACCCGGATGCACTGCATGGGTCTGCTCTTGAGCTGCTGTATGCCGGTCAGTATGACCGGGCCTTTGCCCGGATGAGTCAACAACTTTCTTTGGGGGGCAGTCCGGCCTTTGATGTGCTTGCCAGTGCCGCTGGCAACGAGCAGGGGCGGCTGGCTACAGATAGCCAGCTTGAACTTATCCAACAGTTTGACCAATTGTCTCAGGCTTACCCGGATTATCCTGTGCTGAAGTTGGGTAGAGCCATTTTGCGTCAGCAGACCGGTGCGTTTGAATCGGCACTGACTCTGGCTAATGAGCTTCTGCGGCAGGATCGCGGGTTTGTCCCTGCCATGATGGTGAAAGGGCGGGCCTTACACAAATTGAAACGGGATGCTGAAGCTGAAATTATGCTTGCTGACGCGATTCGGCGTCACCCGGAGAAAAACCGCCTGCGCTTGTTATATGGCAGAGTTCTTGTTCATGCCGGTAAGCTCGACCTGGCAAGGAAGCAGTTTGAAATTCTGCTTGAGAGGGCTCCCGGAGAGAGTGATATTGTCTTGTCTCTGGCACTTATCACCTCAGAAAATGGTCTGGAGCAGGAAGCTGTGCAGTACTTTGAACAGCTGTTGGCCCTTGGTGAGCGAAACAATACAGCCCATTACTATCTTGGACGTTTGAGTGAGAAGCAGGAAAAATATTCTGCTGCCAAAGAGCATTATCTTTCTGTAGGTCCCGGAAAGGAGTTTATGGCGGCTCAGGTGGCACTGACTCAGATGTTGGTTGGGCAGAACAAACTGGAGGAGGCGCTGACCCATGTGGGGGAAGCAAGAAGCCGTCATCCTGCCCGGATGGAGTCGCTTTTCCTGTTGGAGGGAGAGCTTCTGGTTAATGATCGTCAGCTGGGCAAGGCGCTGATATTGTTTGAACGGGCACTTAAAACAAACCCTGAATCGGTCAATCTTCTCTATTCAAGAGCGATGGTTTATGAAAAGCTGGATGATCTGGAGGGGTTAGAGAAGGATCTGCGTTCTATTCTGGCGTTTGATCCTGACAATGCTGCGGCATTGAATGCCCTGGGCTATACCCTGGCTGATCGAACCGACCGGGTTAAAGAAGCGGAAGCGCTGATTTTACAGGCTTATGATTTGAACAGCGAGGATCCGGCTATCCTGGACAGCATGGGGTGGGTGCAGTTTCGTCTCGGGAACCTGGATCAGGCAGAGAAGTATTTGAGAATGGCATACAGCCAGTTTCCTGATGCGGAGATCGCTGCTCACCTGGGTGAGGTGCTCTGGGTGAAAGGTGAGCAGGATGCTGCCCGGTCTCTGTGGGCGGAAGCGCTGCGGAAAAGCCCTGATAGTCAGATTTTAAAGGATACGATGGGGCGGCTCACAGGGGGTGATCCCATGAGTCAGGCAGAAACAGTCAGTACTGCGCCGTGATTTTTTTAACAGTAAATGCCACGCCTTCAGTGGTCTGAAGAAGATTTTGCGGTGTGTGCGCATAAAATAGCTTGGTGTATATGGGAATGGGTGTTGAAAAGTACTTTTCTGGTTTGAGAATTTTACTGGTTCTGTGTGTTTTCATCCTTGCCGGCTGTGCTTCCCGAGTGGTTGATTCGGGCAGGCAGGTCAGTGGCGAAGAGAGAGAACAGCGCTGGCAGAGGCACCAGGAACGTTTGGGGTTGATTCAGGCCTGGGATATGACCGGCCGTCTTAACATGAAGGTTCCAGGGCAATCAGGTACGATGTCGCTTGACTGGCAACAACAAGGTGATCAATACAGGTTGGCCCTGGAAGGCCCCCTGGGTGCATCCATTGCTCGTATCTCGGGGGGGCGTCAGGGTGTGTCGGTCACTGCCTCGGATGAAACCCGTTATGGTCCGTCACCGGAGATGCTGCTGTATTCGCTGACCGGGTGGCAGTTTCCGGTCAGTAATCTGAAGTACTGGGTTCGGGGGTTGCCAGTGCCTGGCGATGATGCCAGGGTCCAGCTGAATAACCTGGGATACCCTGACAAAATTGAACAGCAGGGTTGGGTGGTTGCTTACCAGCAATACGGATTGAGTGGCAGTCAGCGATTACCTGTCCGCCTGGTTGTAAGCCGTGGTGATGTTCGATTGAGTCTGATAGTGAGTAGCTGGCAGCTTTAATACTGCCAGTCAGTTTTTGCCTATGTTAATGGTGGCAAGTGGGGAGGTCATTCCCGGGTCAGAGTATTTCCCAGATGCCTTCCGGGTTGTATTGAGAAATGGTTATTAATCTGTCTAACACTCTATAAACGGTATCGTGGTAGCTTCCACAGCCATTTGGTGGGTTCAGGGCCTCCATTGCAGCCCTGTTTTCGACCATGTAGTTGCGAATTTCCAATAATGGCTTTACCGCACGGCTTCCTGTCATGCCTTCGATAACATGTATTCCTGTACCTGGTTTTGCAGCACAAAACATTGGTGTTACGTTATAGGAACAATTGACGAAAGTATCTTCACCATACCCTTTCATCTGAAAGTCATAGCCCATAATTACCATCCTCGTTTGAGTCAGGGTGAATGATTTGCAATTAAGTGATGGGTCAAAAGTGATCAATCAGACCTTGTTTTCCGGTGTTAAGTTCAAGGTTGGATGTTTTTCTTCGAGTACTTCTGTCTTAATGCTTTCCTGGGCATTTTGAGCCATTATGATGACGGTGTTTTTTTTGGAGTATTCTGGATGCTGACAGAATTAGTGTTGCCAGCCCCTGCCAAGTTGAACCTGTTTCTGCATATCACTGGCCGCAGACCTGATGGCTATCATAATCTGCAAACACTTTTTCAATGTCTGGATTTTGGTGATCAGCTGACTATCACCAGCAGTGATTCGGGTATTGAGCTGGTTACTGACCTTGAAGGAGTGGAGCATGAGGATAATCTGATTGTTAAGGCCGCCCGTCTTCTGCAACAGGAGACCGGTTGTCGTCTTGGTGCAAAGATTCATCTTGATAAACAGCTGCCCATGGGGGGAGGGCTTGGTGGTGGTAGTTCCAATGCCGCGACCACTCTGTTAGGACTTAATGCCTTGTGGGGGCTGAGCCTTTCGATTGATCAGCTGGCGGCACTTGGTTTAAGACTGGGGGCCGATGTTCCGGTGTTTGTGCGCGGGCACAGCGCTTTTGCCGAAGGGGTGGGTGAAATTCTTACTCCAATCGAGCTTCAGGAAGCGTGGTTTCTGGTTCTGGTTCCCAATGCTCAGGTGAATACCGCTGCGATGTATGGCCACAGTGAATTGACAAGAGATTCATTGCCAATTACAGTGCGCGACGTCCTTGAACGAGAGGGGGCGGCCCTTGATCAGGCTCCGGGTAACTATCTGGAGCGGCATCACAGGCAACAGCGGCGAAACGATTTCGAACCTCTGGTTCGTTCACTGTATCCCGAGGTTGATAAAACGCTCTCTCTGTTGGATAATCTCGCAGATTCAAGCATCGGGCGGGCCATGATGAGTGGTTCCGGGGCATCAGTATTTGCCCGGTTTGCCAGTCGTGAACAGGCGTTAACGGCACAGGCTGAACTGACTCAAAGCGTCACTCGTCCTGAGATTGCAGAGGATACATCAAAGCTACACAGCTTCGTGGCGCGCGGCATTAATCGTTCGCCCCTGCATACGGCTTTGCAGCAGGCAGGTTTTACGCTTACTGCGTAATCTGTTTGTTTATCGCTCAAGACTGTTTTGGTGTTAACTACGATAAATCGGCCTGGATTGTGCGCGGATTGATAAAGAGATTTACTGGGGTGTCGCCAAGCGGTAAGGCATCAGGTTTTGATCCTGACATGCGGGGGTTCGAATCCCTCCACCCCAGCCAGTATTCTGTCCGTGTTCTCCGTCACACCGAAAGTCGTCTCCTGTCATCTACTGATGCTGATTTTTCAGGCAGTGCCCTGCCTGAACCCTCTCTCGTTACTCGATTTTTCCACCTACGCCCAGTACCCAAGCAAGGTAATTTCCCGTGTCGAAAATGATGGTGTTTGCCGGCAGCTCAAATCCGGATTTGGTTCACAAAGTTGTCAATCACCTGCATATCCCACTTGGCAAGGCTTACGTTGGCCGTTTCAGTGATGGCGAGTGCGCCGTAGAAATCCAGGAAAATGTCCGTGGCCGGGATGTATTCATCATCCAGTCAACCTGTGCGCCGACCAATGATAACCTGATGGAGCTTCTGGTAATGGCGGATGCCATGCGTCGCTCTTCGGCGGTTCGTGTAACGGCCGTTCTGCCTTATTTTGGTTATGCCCGTCAGGATCGTCGCCCCCGTTCCAGCCGTGTACCGATCAGTGCCAAAGTGGTGGCGGATATGATTGCCAGTGTGGGTGTGGATCGTGTGTTAACGGTTGACCTGCATGCGGACCAGATTCAGGGCTTCTTCGATATCCCTGTGGATAACGTCTACGGTTCACCCATTCTTCTGGACGATATTGAGCGTCGTAATTACAGTGATGTGATGGTGGTTTCACCGGACCATGGGGGTGTCGTTCGTGCCCGTGCCGTGGCCAAGCGATTGAACTCTGACCTGGCTATTATCGATAAGCGCCGTCCAGAGGCCAACAAGAGTGAAGTCATGAATATCATCGGTGATGTGTCCGGGCGCACCTGTATTCTTGTTGACGATATGGTGGATACGGCCGGTACCCTGTGTCAGGCCGCTGCTGCCCTGAAAGAGAAGGGAGCAAAAGCCGTTTATGCCTACTGTACTCACCCGATCCTCTCTGGCCGTGCCCTGGAAAATGTTGCCAACTCCCAGCTGGATGAGCTGGTGGTGACCAACACCATTCCTCTGAGTCCGGCGGCCCAGGCGCTGGATAAGATTCGTCAGCTGGATATGTCTACTCTGCTGGCTGAGTCTGTGCGTCGTATCAGTAATGCCGAATCCATTAGTGCGATGTTTCAGTAAATACCCAGTCTGGTGCGGGAAACATATTTTGCTTTTTTGCGCCATGCCGGTATGATATCGCACCTTTGAATCCCTTTGGGGGGTTCTGTTTGAACAGCCTGACGCTGCCTGGTCGCAAGGCGGCGGCAGGTCTATTGGAGATTATCATGTCTGAAGCAATCGTTTTAAACGCAACAGCGCGTAAGGATATCGGGAAAGGTGCGAGCCGCCGCCTCCGTCGTGCTGACCTGGTGCCTGGTATCATCTACGGTGGTGAAGCTGAGCCGGTACAGATCACTCTGGAAGGTAAAGCCATCCGTAAGGTTCTGGAAGTTGAAGCTTTCTACTCTCAGGTTCTGACCCTGACGGTCGATGGCACCAGGCAGCAGGCTATCCTGAAGGACCTGCAGCGTCATCCGGCTAAAGAGTTCGCCATGCACATGGACTTCCTGCGTGTTGATGCGGACCATGAGATCACTACCAACGCTCCTCTGCACTTCATCAATGAAGAAGAGTGTGTCGGTGTGAAAGCGGGTGGTGCGATCGTACACAACCGTGTGGATCTGGAAATCAAGTGTCTGCCAGGTGACCTGCCAGAGTTCATCGAAGTTGACATGGCCAAGGTTGAAGTGGGCGGCCACGTTCACCTGAGCGACCTGACCATTCCTGCGGGCGTTGAAGTTATCGCTCACGGTCAGGATCTGGACATTGCCAGTGTTCAGGCTACTCGCGGTGGTTCTGACGAAGAAGCATCTGCTGAAGAAGCTGGCGAAGAGTAAGCAGAAGGAGGCGTTATGGCAAAATCTTCGGAGCTTTTACCCTCAAATGAGTCGATTCGACTGGTTGTGGGTCTGGGAAATCCCGGGTCACAGTACGAAGATACCCGCCATAATGCCGGCTTCTGGTACGTTGAGCAGTTAGCAAGAAGCTACGGTGCTATCTTGCAGCCAGAAAAGAAGTTTTTTGGCATGACTGCCAGGGTGCTGATAGGCGGACAGGAAGTTCGCCTGCTCAATCCTGGAACCTTTATGAATCGAAGTGGTCAGGCTGTTGCTGCCATGGCGACTTTCTTTAAAATCCCTCCTGAATCTATCCTTGTGGTTCACGATGAGCTTGACCTGCCCGCTGGCGTTGGCCGCTTGAAGCAGGGTGGCGGCCATGGTGGTCATAACGGTCTCAGAGATATTATCTCTTCCCTTGGTAACAGTCGTGAGTTTTTACGGCTTCGGCTTGGCATCAGCCATCCCGGCAACAGCAAAGATGTGGTGAACTATGTGTTGACCAAACCATCGGTTGCAGAGCGGCAAAAGATTGATGCGGTTATTGATGAATCGATCCGGGTCACACCTGAAGCCTTGAATGGCAAACGATCCAAAGCGGTGCAGGAGTTGCATACGTTCTCTGCCTGAGAGTTTCCACTATTGCCTGCTTACTGACTTGACACATTCAATTCGGGAATTGGCCAGTAATCATTGCCATTAAACAGTTTCCCCTTTCTCAGCATGGCGTTGTCGATCAATCGGCAGATCAGTTCCTCAAACTCTATTCCGGCATGCCTTGCTCCATCGGGAAACAGGCTGGTGGGCGTCATTCCGGGAAGATTATTGATTTCAGCAAAGATCGGCTCTCCGTTTTCGGGAACCATAAAATCGGAGCGGCTGATATCCCGGCAGCGAAGCAGTTGGTGTGCTTGCAGAGCGATCTCCTGAACTCTTTTTCGCTGATAATCCGTAATACGGGCGGGAATAATATGTTCACTCAGGCCCGGTGTGTAGCGATGGGTATAGTCATACCAGGCATTATCAGGCGTGATGATTTCTGTGGTTGGCAGCACTTGTGGGCTATCCAGCTCAAGTACCCCGGCGGTGACTTCTCTGCCATGAATAAATGTCTCCACCAATAGTTGTTCATCTTTCTCAAAGCCGCTTCCAAGTCGTTCTTCCAGCTCTTGCTCGCCCCGGGCAAACTGAATGCCGATACCAGAGCCCTGGGCGAAGGGCTTGATAATCACCTTCTCCCCGAGGGCTTCCATGCATTGGCTGACGGAGCGGTTTAGCGGGTCTCCACGGGAAACGATACAGTCTTTCGCCATGGGGATGCCCGCAGCCTGTAAAATACGCTTGGTAGCGACTTTGTCCAGGGCGCAGGCGCTTCCAAGGACCGTTGAGCCAACATAAGGGATGCCCATAATCTCAAGAAGCCCCTGCAGGCAGCCATCCTCCCCCATGGGGCCGTGGGCGACGGGAAAAACCACATCGACCTGGTGGAGGGTCAGGTTGGCAGGCAGCATCTTGTCCAGCTCAAGAGTGACTACTTTCCGATAGTTTTTCTCCAGGGGCGGGCTGATGCGACCCGCAGAGAGTCTTGAAACACTGGCTTCAGGGGAAGGACCGCCACAAATGATTCCCACGGTAATACTTCTGTCTGGCATCTAATGATCCACAAGATTAAGGGTGCAGTTCATCAAATGTAGTTGTTTTTGTTGTCCTGCATCTTGTTAATTAATATTCCGAGGTTGCCCAGCGATAAAATCCAGAGGCCAGAATGATGCCCAGCCCGGCTTTCATAACGGTATAGATGTGAGGGGATGTTGAGAGGTAGCTGGCAATAATATAAAAAAGCATGGCCGTACTTGCGATTTCTACGGTGGCCAGAATGCCTCCCGCGGCACCCGTCAGGCTGGGAATGCTTTGCATGCCTAAAGTATGGCTAATAGTTCCTGTCAATGGGCTGGAGCCTTTCCAGAGTTTGCTGATATAGGGGTGTCTTTGGGCATAATCGGGGAGATCGTATAGGGAGGGAAATTCCTCGATTATTTCCCAGTCATTAACCAGCGCAGTCAGATAATGCCTGTCATCGGTGGAAGTTATCAGTGCAGCTGGTTGAGCATCAAAACGGGTGTTGCCTTTGCTTTCTTCGGCAAGCTGTAATTGCCTGGCGGCTTCTATAAGCTGATTGATCTCTTGTGATTCTGGTCTGGCAGTTGTTTCATTGTTTAGAAAGTGCATATGGTTTCTAAGGAGTAAAGAGCTGTAGGTTACAGGAAGCTCGCTCCCGTTGTTGTCACTTCTATCGTATAGCTGAGCCGTTGCTATTTCTGTTGGTATTGCACTAACGCCTCGTTTATTGAGAGAAAGAACAGCTACCGCTGGTGCCACGTTGATAGTGCCATTTTCGACCCTGTGGCATAGAAGGGCGTCGACCGTTGAAGTTCCGTCAAAATGTAATTCATTTAACACTCTGGTGATTTTGGGTGTGGCCGCTCTGGCCGGTTGCCAGGTTTCATCGGTTTCGTTTTCTGTGCGGCTCGGTGTAATAAGAGAAAGGTGGGAGATTTTTTTGATTCGCTGGTCGTGGCAATAAAAGTTGTTTGAAAGTTGAGGAGGGCTTTCAGGTAAAACAATGGGAGGAGAGCATGGGTCGATAAAGTAATCCGCCGGGGCAAGCACTCGATCGTTGCCAATGAGAATACCTTTTGCCATTCTTTTTTGCCTGGCAAGGGGGTTGCCCTTGCAGTGGTCAAAGTGAGCGGTAATGACTGGGGTGGCGTTGGAATGCTTTTCAAGGGTGTAGCCGGTGGTTGTGAGATATGAATCGGCAGGGTCGCCGGTTGCCATTGGTTGAGTGCTTTCTGCTGCAATGGCTGTGAGTGGCAAAGCTGACAGGGCAAGTATCAGTTTACAAATAACGGTTTTGATCAATTGTTTCACAGGATTGTCGCCTTGGTTATTCAGGTAATACACCTTGTTAAAGTTGAAACGGCTTGTCTCCATGGGGTGGTCGCAAGCGCTTTTGGGTAATTCGTTTTAATGTTGAGTGCTTGGACATTTTTTTGTGCGAATAATTCTATTTTTTGCGAACGACCATAAATTTGTTTGGCCGGGACCTGAATTTCTGATTATTTTGATTGTGATTTTTAGTGTTTTCCGTAATATCGGCAACGAGTGTACTTTTGTCTGTTACGGCAGTACGGGCGGCTGAGATAAATTGAACAAGGCATGAAGACTGAGTCCTGGTTTCAGGTAATCAAACTGCTGAAGAGCCAGCAGGATGTGGAAGCGCTCCATGAAATTATGGCGGTGTTACTGACTCGAGAAGAACGGGAAGCGATTGGCTCAAGGCTGGCCATTATGCGGGCCCTGATTTCGGGAAAAGAGTCTCAACGGGAGATAGCTGCGCGGATCGGGGTGAGTATCGCCAAAGTAACCCGCGGTTCAAATTATCTGAAAACGCTGTCTGCTACTGAAATAGCCATGATTGAACAGATTTAAATAGTTAGTGTCTTATTAGAAAACAGCCTTGAGCCAGAAACAGCCCTGAGCCGGAAACAGCCCTGAGCCGGAAACAGCCCTGAGCCGGAAACAGCCCTGAGCCGGAAACAGCCCTGAGCTGGATAAGCAAATAGACCCATAGCAGTAGGAATAAGAATGTCTGAAGCAGTTATAACGGAAAGTTCTGCGGGCGCTGCCGGAAAGCAGGGTTCGGTTCTTGGGGGAACGGTGATCGTAGCCGGAACCGCGATTGGTGCCGGGATGTTTTCACTGCCAGTAGCCACCAGCGGTCTCTGGTTTGGTTACTCAATGCTGCTGATGGTCTTTACCTGGTATTGCATGTACAGCGCATCACTCTACCTGCTGGAAGCTAATCTGCGCTTTCCTTTGGGGGCGAGTTTTGACTCTATTGCCGAGGGCACCATTGGTTCTTTTGGTCGTATTGTTAACGGTGCTTCTGTTGCCTTTCTCTGTTACATCCTGACTTACGCTTACATCTCGGGCGGCAGTTCCATTATTACTTATTCCCTGGAAGCCGTGGATGGTGTTTCTCTTTCTCCACCTATGGCCAGCTTTGTTTTTGCCCTGGTGCTTTCTGCTATCGTAATGATCGGAACCCGTGCCGTTGACCGGGTCAGTACGGTGCTGATTGGTGGAATGGTGATCACCTTTCTGTGGAGTATCAGTGGCTTACTGGGTAATGCGTCCTCTGATAATCTGATGCCGGGCCTGTCGTTTGCCGAGGTGTCTCCGTTCTCTTTCGGAGCGTTGGGCTTTCTGACTGTCAGTTTCGGTATGCAGACCGCTGTACCCAGCATCACCCGCTATCTCAATAAGGATGGCAAACAGGTAAGGTTTGCCCTTTTGACCGGCTCGTTGCTGGCCCTGGCGTTTTATGCTCTGTGGCAGTTCAGTTTCTTTGGCAATCTGACCCGTGAGGCGTTCCCGGCCATTATTGCTGCCGGAGGCAATATTGGCGATATGCTGGGTGCACTTTCCGGGTCTGGTCTTAATGTAAATGTATCCAATGTGTTGCAGTGGTTTGCCAATATGGCGGTGGCCAGCTCATTCCTGGGCGTTGCCCTGTGTCTGTTTGATTACATCGCAGACCTGTTCGGTTTCGACAGCAGCTTTGTGGGTCGCTTAAAAACAGCTGCCATCACGTTTATACCGCCAACCCTGTTGGGGGTATTCCTGCCCAATGGTTTTATTACTGCCATTGGCTTCGCCGGGCTGGTGCTGGTTGTTTTCTGTATTCTCTCTCCGGTAGTGATGGCCTGGGTTGGCCGTCAACGGGGTGAGGGTGGCTATCAGGTGCCGGGCGGGACCGTGAGAATGGCACTGATTTTCCTCTTTGGCATTGTGGCTATGGTGCTGGCGGGGCTCGATTTGATGGGGGTTCTGCCAAAGTTTGGCTGATGCCTGTTTGATGTGATTGGATTGAGCGCCTGGAGAGTATTTCTCTGGGCGTTTTTTTATCTGCCGACATAAAATTTCTGAAATTTTTTCCCCCAGTCTTTATAATTCGCCCCCATTAACTATCTTCAGGAGCGAGCAGAAGCGCTATGGGTTTCAAATGTGGCATCGTTGGATTGCCAAACGTTGGTAAATCAACGCTATTTAATGCCTTAACCAAGGCGGGTATTGATGCAGAAAACTTCCCGTTCTGCACCATTGAGCCCAATGCCGGTGTTGTCGCCATGCCAGACCCCCGTCTGGATAAGCTGGCGGCAATCGTTAAACCTCAGCGAGTGTTGCCGACCACCATGGAGTTCGTGGACATCGCGGGTCTTGTTGAAGGCGCTTCCAAAGGGGAAGGCCTTGGTAACAAGTTTCTGGCGAATATCCGTGAGACGGATGCAATTGCCCATGTGGTTCGCTGCTTTGCCAATGACAATGTTATTCACGTGGCCAACAAGATTGATCCCCGTGCAGATATTGAAATCATCAATATGGAACTGGTGCTGGCGGATCTGGAAAGCTGCGAAAAACAGCTGCAGCGTGTTGCCCGTTCTGCCAAAGGTGGTGATAAGGATTCCGTAGCCCAGAAGGGGGTGCTGGAAAAAATCATTCCGCATCTGGAAGCTGGTAATCCGGTTCGCTCTCTGGATATGAGTGATGATGAGCGGAAGCTTGTTCGTTTATTCCACCTGCTGACCATCAAACCCACCATGTATATTGCCAATGTGGATGAGGATGGTTTTGAGGATAACGACTACCTGGACACCGTTCGGGAAATCGCTGCCCGGGAAGGAGCCGTGGTGGTCCCAATCTGCAACAAGCTGGAATCGGAAATCGCCGAACTGGATGATGACGAGCGAGCAGAGTTTCTTGCGGATCTTGGCATGGAAGAGCCTGGCCTGGATCGTGTTATCCGCGCCGGTTATGAACTGCTGGGTCTGCAAACCTACTTTACCGCAGGGGTGAAAGAGGTCAGGGCCTGGACGGTGAAGGTGGGTGCCACTGCGCCGCAGGCTGCCGGTGTTATTCATACAGACTTTGAGCGTGGTTTTATTCGTGCGGAAGTCACCGGCTATGATGATTTCATTAAATACAATGGTGAGCAGGGTGCCAAGGAAGCTGGCCGTCTGCGCGTAGAAGGCAAAGCGTATATTGTTCAGGATGGTGATGTTATGCACTTCCTGTTTAATGTTTGAACCTGGCTGAAAAAAAACGACGGAAGAAGGCACGCGAAAGCGTGCCTTTTTTCGTTGTGCCAGTGCGTCGGGTATTTGCCTGTCGTCGTGTTATGAATCTGCGTTGCTTATAGGCTTTTTGCTTGACAGGCTCAGGTGAAATCACTAAAGTGCGCACCATCTTTCGGCGGCTAGGTAGCTCAGTTGGTTAGAGCACAGCACTCATAATGCTGGGGTCGGCAGTTCGAATCTGCCCCTAGCTACCATCTAATCTTTTCTGCAAGATTTATGATGGTTGCTAAAACGAGTTTTCGTATAGTAGCATCGAAAGGCCTTTGTGAGCGAAGAGATAACAATTCGCTAATTTGCTGGGGTGTCGCCAAGCGGTAAGGCATCAGGTTTTGATCCTGACATGCGGGGGTTCGAATCCCTCCACCCCAGCCATTTATCCTGTTGCTGTGGCAGTTGTTGTAACAGTCGTTGTAACAGCTGTAGAGATAAAGAATGGCATGTTTCTTGACATGAGCATTCTGAATCACGACAATAGCGGCCCGATTCAGTGGCTAGGTAGCTCAGTTGGTTAGAGCACAGCACTCATAATGCTGGGGTCGGCAGTTCGAATCTGCCCCTAGCTACCACTAGTTCGAATATGCATCCTGCATAATCTATTGGGGTGTCGCCAAGCGGTAAGGCATCAGGTTTTGATCCTGACATGCGGGGGTTCGAATCCCTCCACCCCAGCCATACAGAACCTTCCTGAGATATCAGGAAGGTTTTTTTGTGCCTCTGTTTTTAATCAGGCCGTTAAGGCTTGAGATGGTTCAGGGGTAAAGCGGTCTTATGAACCGGCTGGCGGAGTACAAAGCTGGAATGTACGCCGGTGACGCCAGTAATTTTTGTGATCTTGTTTAGCAGAAAATCCTGATAGTAATTCATGTCCGGCACCATCACCTTGACCATATAGTCTGCCGATTGCCCGGTAATCAACAGGCACTCAATCACTTCGTCATAACTGTTGATGGTTTCTTCAAAGTGTTCAAATCGCTCCGGGGTGTGTCTATCCATACTGATATGAATCAGAACGGTAAGGCTTAGTCCCAGCTTCTGTGGGTTGAGCAGTGTTACTCTGGCGGTTATTAATCCTGACTCCTCCAGCTGCCTGACCCTGCGCAGGCATGGGGATGGCGTCAGTCCAATCAGATCGGCCAGATCCTGATTGCTGATATGGGCATTCTGTTGCAGCGCTTGAAGTATCCGGATATCGTAACGATCGAGTTTCATGATATTTTCTTTTAATAATTATTAAGTCTTTGGAATATTATTGCGCTGTTTTTGGGTTTTATCCACCAATTCGCAATCTTTTGCCACGCCGTTTTTTCTATAATTATCCCGTAATAAAGAGTGTCGCCAAAAGTGACCTTCAGCCATCCCGGCCACAAGCCTGAGATGAAAAAGTATTCCCAATCAGGAATGCTGGTCAGAGGAACTCACAAGGTTCAATGACGGAGAGCGTATTAGCAGGCCAGGTGTTATGAGCTCAAGCGAGATTACCAACCGCTGATTATCTGGGGAGATAATCAGCGGTTTTTGCTATTGGTACGAATATTTTTTTACGGGTTTTTAATAACCCGGTAATCGAAAAGTAAGTAGATTCCGTTTGCTGCGGGGTGAACTTTATCTGAATATTTTTTGCTGGACGTTCTATTATTACGCTTCCATAAATTATCAACCTTTATCTGCAAGGATTGACCTTGGACGCAACCATTACTCTGGATCTTGTGCTTTTCCTTTTTACTGTTGCCTCGGTGGCTGGATTTGTTGATTCCATTGCGGGTGGTGGGGGGCTGATATCAATGCCCGCGCTTCTGGCTGCCGGGCTTTCACCGGTTCAGGCGCTGGCAACCAATAAGCTTCAGGGGGCCGCTGGTACGCTGTCTGCCAGTGTTTACTTTATTTCCAAAGGTGCGGTTAACCTGCGGGAGATACGTCTGCCAATAGTGATGACCTTTATTGGCAGCATGATGGGGACGCTGCTGGTGCAGAGGATTGATGCCGGGGTTTTGGAACAGGCCATTCCCTTCCTGCTGATCGGTATTGTCCTTTACTTTCTGTTTTCTCCACGACTGAGCTGTGACCAGTCACGACAGTTGATCTCTGTGCCGGTGTTTGCGTTTACCGTGGCGTTGCTGATCGGTTTTTATGATGGCTTCTTTGGGCCGGGTACCGGTTCGTTTTTTACCATGGCGTTTGCAGGCTTGCTGGGGTATTCCATCACCAGTGCCACCGCTCATACCAAAGTTTTGAATTGCACCAGCAATTTGGCCTCTTTGCTGTTTTTCATTATTGGTGGGCATGCGGTCTGGGCGGTTGGTCTGGTCATGATAGTGGGCCAGGTTATTGGTGCCAGACTTGGCTCATATGTGGTACTTAGCCGCGGCGAGGCATTGATCCGTCCCATGATTGTCTGCGTGTCTCTGGCTATGACGGCCAAACTTCTTTGGGGTAATTATGGACATTTGCTCCAGTGAAAGGCATCTTGTTTGAAACCATTGTCCCTTTTTATCTGTCGAGGCTGCCCGCTACCGGGCAGCTTTGTGGGTAATGCCAGCTGAGTTTGCAAACCCCGTTATTCCCGGTGACTGGTTAGAAAGACAATAGTCTTGGCGGCTGGTTTATAGCCGGAGCAATGGCGAACACCTCAACAGAGTACTTCTAGCCAGATCAGCCGGACATTTGGGTAATTCAGCTGGTTTAATTTCGGAACTTTAGTGCATGGAAACAACCTGGTATAGCTGGCTGTTTGGCGCTGCCTATTTAAGTGCCATTATTGCTTTTGCGGTTGTAGTGATTATGACCCGAAGGCCTGTGGGGGTTTCTCTGGCCTGGCTGGTGTTGCTGTTCGCGTTGCCGGTGGCAGGGTTTGTGCTGTATCTGTTATTGGGTTCGCCCCGCCTGGGCATTGGTCGTTTAAAACGCATGCGCACACTTTATCCGGATTATGCCCAGTGGTATCAGCACCTGGCCCGGATTATCTCAGGTGGTGAGCCATCCCGCTGTCCGGTGACCAGTCATCATGGCATTTTCTCATTGGCAGAAAAAAGCATGAGTATTCCTTTGCTGCCGGGTAACCACCTGCAGCTCTTTTCAGATTTTGAAAACATTATCGAACCTCTGCTGCGTGATATAGAAAATGCCCGGCAAAGTCTCTTGATTGAGTTCTATATATGGGAGCCGGTCGGTCGGGCTGAAGAGGTGGCGGAAGCGGTTATCCGCGCTTCCAGGCGAGGGGTTGATTGTCTGGTTGTGCTGGATAATGTCGGCAGTCGGGATTTTTTGAATGGAGTATGGGCGCGTCGTTTTCGCCTTGAAGGGATCAGTGTTACCGCATCCATGTCAGCCGGCCCTCTGCGCATGCTGGTGGAGCGTATGGATATTCGTAACCATCGGAAGATTCTGGTGGTTGATGATCAGGTGGCCTGGACCGGCAGTTTTAACCTGGTAGATCCATCCCTGTTTAAGCAGGATGCTCAGGTCGGACAGTGGGTGGATGCCATGGTCAGGATTGATGGTGTTGCTGCCCATGTGCTCGGAGCCATCGTGCAGTGGGATAAGGCACTGGAAACCGGGCAGGGGCACCCCTCGTTCAACCGGCAGTATGAGTACCCTTCGGCTGAGCATCGTGGCCGGGACGGTGCATTTGTACACGTTCTGCCGTCCGGACCTGATGTGGACCGGGAAATGCTGCAGCAGGTTCTGCTGACGGCTATTTACGAAAGTCGTCAGGAACTCCTGATCAGTACACCGTATTTTGTGCCCGATGAGTCTTTGCTGACGGCCTTGAAGTCAGCAGCAATGCGTGGTGTGGATGTCCAGTTGCTGGTGCCAGAGAAAAATGACTCGAGAATGGTTCATCATGCCAGTCGCTCCTATTATCAGGAGTTGCTGCAGGCTGGCGTGACTATTCAGCAGTTCAGAGGGGGGTTGCTGCACACCAAGTGTGTTCTGGTGGACCGTGAAACAGCGCTGTTTGGTACCGTAAACCTGGATATGCGCAGTGTCTGGCTGAATTATGAAGTGACGTTGATTGTTTATGATGATGGCTTTGGTCAGCAGATATTTCATGTGCTCCAGTCCTATATGAATCAGGCGGGTGAGGTGGATATCAACCGTTGGTCAAAAAGATCCTTTCGACGGAAACTGCTGGAAAATACGCTGCAGCTATTAAGTCCGCTGCTGTGATTGGGCGCTGGGAATAACGTTAATAGTGATTACTGCTGAGGTTTGATGCTTACTTAAGGGATTTCTTCTTTATTATTGATTAAAACGCAATAAATCCTGCTTTTTTGTTATTTTTAGGTGAAAGCACTGATATAGCTAGAGCCTCATGTATGAAATAAAGAGGCCTCTCGGGAGGCCTTTATTTCGCCTCTCCATGCTCACTTCCAACACTATTCTTTCTGGTTACAGGGTTTGCCGTTCTGGTATGGCTGACCGGTCGTTTGCCAGAGAGAGTGGGTACAGGGGACAGGTTTTGTCGCAGACTTTAAAAGCCACAGATATTATGGCCACGGGCCTGATGACCTTTGCGCTCTTTCTGGGCGCAGGAAATATTATCTTTCCTCCATTTCTGGGGCATATGGCGGGCACTGAGCTGATGATTGCGATGCTTGGATTTCTGCTCACTGGAGTAGGCCTGCCGTTGCTGGGTGTGCTTGCCTGTGCTCGTGTCGGTGGTGGTCTGGAAAAGCTGACTACCATTTTCCCGGCAAAAATCGCCTTAACCTTTGCAGTTGTTCTGTTTCTGGCTATCGGTCCTTTGTTTGCCGCGCCCAGGACCGCTGTTGTTTCTTATGAGCTGGGTCTTCTGCCGTTTATTGCTGAGTCCGGTGCGGTTTCGCTGGCGCTGTTTTCCATAACGTTTTTTGCTGTTGCGCTGTATCTGGCACTGTTTCCGGGCAGGTTGGTTGAGACGGTAGGTAAAGTGATCACTCCGCTACTGATGGGTGTTCTGGTGATTATTGCCGTTGGTGCTTTGCTTTTTCCCCAGGGAGAAGCTGGTGCTGCCACCGAGTCCATGATCAGTCAGGGCTTCTTTAATGGTTTCCGTGAGGGTTACCAGACCATGGATACCCTGGGGGCACTGGTATTTGGCGTGGTTATCATCAATGCTATTCAAAATAAGGGGGTTACGGATACACGGCAGGTTGCGCGCTATACCTTTATTGCAGGCTTGATCGCTTCTGTCGGTCTGTCACTGGTGTATCTGGTATTGGGTTACATTGGTGCTACCAGTCATCAGCTGGTGGGTGCTCCGCAAAATGGCGCAGAGATTATCAGCCTGTTCATCGACGCGGTGTTTGGGTCCTGGGGGAAGGTGGTACTGGCTATCACAGTTATTCTGGCCTGTTTGACCACTGCGATTGGTTTGCTCAGTGCCTGTGGTGAATATTTTTCCCGGGTATTTCCGGCATTTAATTATCGCACCTGGGTGATTCTCTGCGCCCTGGCCAGCGCACTGATTGCCAATGTTGGATTGAATACATTATTGCAGGTTACCATTCCAGCGTTGCTGATTATCTATCCTGTCGCGATTGCTTTGATTGTGGTGACACTGTTGCAATCGTGGCTGGCGAAACCTGAGCGGGTAATGGCGTTTGTACTAATTCCAGTGGGTCTGATCAGTCTTGTAGAAGGTCTGCACGCCGCTGGCCTGGCTTTCATTGAGCCAGCTTACGCAGTGCTTGCGTATTTGCCTTTGCAGACAGAGGGTCTGGTCTGGTTGTTACCAGGTATTCTGGGTGGTATTTTTGCGATGATCACGTCAGTTCGTTCCTCGCAGGACGCCAGGCCTGTTCAGGGGTAACAGGTATCAGGCTGCCCATTGTATCGGGCAGCCTCTGATGTTTAATGCCTGACCGGGTCAGTAAGAGCTTTGAGATACGGTTGACCGTGGTGATGTTGTGTGATGGTTTCAGCCAGAGTTTTCCCTGCGCTGTCCCGGGCGTCCAGATTCAGGCCGGCTTCCAGATAAAATGGGATAAAACGGGCAAAATCATCCGCACGAAGGTAGCGGTAGGCTCTTAACAGAATGTGATAGTCTCGACTGCTGCCAGCGGCTGGCTGCAGTGTCAGCAGCGCTTTCAGGCGCTCATCACTTAATTCCTCTCCAATGACTTTCTGTTTGTCTTTCTTCATGGCTGACTCACTGTCCAGTGTTTTATGGGTAGGGTTTGTCTGGGCGAAATCTATAAGCAGATGGATATTTTACTGAGTCGAAAACAAAGATATATAACCTCAATAGGATATTTTGAGATTACGTTAAGCATAAAAAGAATAAAAGTAAATGTTTGCAGTGGGATTTAGACAGGCTCAGATAATCCATTGCCGGAAAAGCGGCCTATAAGGCGACATGATTTTGACAAAGAGTTTATTTTACCGGGAATCACTGTCCGGTTGCCTGTTTTCTGAAATCACTATTGGCTTTGTTATTAAAGTTTTCTTGCGCAGCTACAATTGATTGAGTGATCAAAGGAATGTTTGAGGGCCATTATGGAAAGGGCATCTAATACAGGTTCGCTTAGTTTACAACAACTGGACACGATCAAAAGTCTTCTTCAAGAGGGGAATGAATGTACCATTACATTTGGTCCTAAGGGTACGGTTACCATTACGGCAGTAAAGGTTTTATCAACACCGGGTCTTAAGTTATCAGACCAGGAACCAGGTGTATCCGGACCCAAAAAGATACCCCTTGAGCGGAGAAAAATTGGGATAGCCGCTGAAAAAGATACGGTATCCGTTCGGGAAAAAGTATTTAAGAAACTGAAGCAGTTTAAAACCAGCGTTAGCGAAAAATTAAAAAGTTCATTCAATGGTATCAAAAAAGCCGTCAAGCATGAAAACTGGGAAAAAATTCCAGAAGAATCAATAAAGGGCGGCTCTGACCAGTTGAAGCTTGAAGCTCAAGCACACAATGACAGAATTGATCAACTTGAGAGTGCTGAGAAACAGGAGGTTGATAAGCAAACAGAACTGGATAAGCTCAAGCAGCTCTACAAAGATACCATTAAGGTTTGTGAAAATCCTGATGGCGTGATCCATAGCAAAAAGAGAATATCTCTCCCAATTCCTATTGAGGACGCTGATCCTGTGATAATTGCATCAACGGATCCTGATGCTCGGAAAGATCTGGTCAATATGGTGATTAAGCAGGTTGAAAATTCAGGTTTGTCTGATCGAATGGAACGGCTTGATTCAGAAATACAAAAGCTGAGATCTGAGCAGAAGCAGTTGAAATCTTCAATAAAAGATAGTGGTAAAGAAATTCTCAAACATTTTAAGGAGCAACAGCATACTCTGGAACAGGGCAAGGGTAGAAATACCAGGCTATCTGAATTACAGGATACGTTGACTCAGCAGCGTATCAAGCTGGACGATAAGGTTGACCAGTTGCAGACTGAAATCAGAGCACTGAAAGCAGAGAAGCAACAAACACAGGAGTCCGTTGCTGAGCATAAGAAGCTTCTGTCAGACTTGAAAAAACAACTGAGTCTGCTCAGTATGATCCCAAAAGAGCGTGAGGGAATACCGACAGCATTCACTGCTACGGTGAATAGTATTGAGAAAGCGCAAAAGATTATTGAAAATGGTAGTGCCAGGTTGGAAGCAATACCCGGTGAGATGAAGGAGAAAAAAGCAGAGCTTGATACTAAGATGAAAGAAGTGGATAGCTTGCAAAAAGGTAAAGAATTAAAACAACAGGAGAAAGCTGACAAGAGAGAAATGGAAGCTGAACAGAATATGCTTAAACAGCAATTAGGTAGAAATCTTCGGAAAAAATAATCTTTTATCGAAAAAAAATATTCTTAAACCATGGAAAGGAAGGAGTCATAAAAATGACCGCTATAAGTAACAACCGGGTTGATCAAATTCAAAAACTACCTTTTGCTATAAAAGCAGATATTGTTAACCCAGAAGTAGGGTTTCTGAATGGGAAGCAGGTTACTATTCAGGAGATTAATCCAGAAGAGTTTGTCGGTATCCAGGTTTCTGCGGGTAAGTTTGAAGAGCTTCCTAAAAGCATCAGGCCTGTAAAGGTTGCCTTTAAAGATTTTCGTCAGTGGCTCAGTAACTGCCGTCCTGTTAAAGGAATAAAGCATTTGGTGATGGGCAAAGGCAAGAGGATGGTGAAAAATCAGAATTGGGGAGAAATTTCCCCAGCTCAGGCTCAAAAAGCTTTAAAAGCTACTCACAGTAATGACAAAAAGCAAATATTGGCGGAAGAGATTCAGAAATTTAATACAGATTTGAAGACGCTCGGTCAGAAGAAAGAGGATCTTAACGAGTTAAAAATGCAAAATGATCAATTCAGAGAAAAGTACAAAACTATATTGTCGATTGTTGATGGGGATTTGACCTCTTTACGTAACGGATCAGTGATTGTTTTACCGCCGGCCACTGAGGATGGGGAGCCTCAATTGGTGGCTTTGAAAAGTGGTTCAGAGAGAGTGCGTAAAAATGCTGTGAGAAAACTTGCAAATATTTTCATGGATAGTGAGGCTTACGATCTGTTCAGCAGGAATGTGCATCAAGTTTCTAATATTGAAAAAGAACGTAATGAATTGAAGTCATCTTTGGCTAAGCAGGCAAATAATTTTAAAAAAGAACATAAGGGGCTTATTAATGAGAGAGCTGATGACTTCAAAGAGACTCTGGCCCTTCATAGTAAGAAAATGAAAGATGAAGCCATTTCAGACTTGAAAAAAGCTGAAGTCGAATACACTGAGACAATAAATAAAAAAATTGATAATAAAATTTCTGAAGCTAATAAACTGAGTAATCAAATAAAAGAAAACCAAACCCGCATTGGTGAGATTCAAACTGTCATTGCCGAGAAACAACAAAAACTACAAGGTTACGAAATGTCGTTAATGTTTGTTGAGGAATCTGAGGTCAAGCTGCCTGAGTTTGCACCCAAAATTACAACTGCTGAAAACATTAAAAAAATCAACGTGGGTAAAACAGAGCTTCTCTCAGAACTTGGAGCTGAACAGAAAAAGCTTGAAAATCTGCAATATGCCCTGAAAAAAAATCAGGATGATCAAATACAGGTTATGAAAGACTTAAAAACTCTGCAAGCTGAGAAAAAGAAAGAGATGACAGCATTACAAAAAGCACGAAAGAAAATCGAAAACCAATACGATGATAAAACTTCGGAGATGAGCAAATTGTATGACCAGGATATCAAGGCTCAAAACCAGACGGTAACCAAAATGTTCAGTGGCTCTGGATTTAAAAAGAAAGACACTGCCCAACCACAAAATGACCAGGAAAATAATCCTGAAGCATAACACTGGCGAAATGGATTAACCCAAATCAAAAAGCCTCCGGACCGGAGGCTTTTTTTCTAAGAAATTGCAGGATTTCAATGACCTTTCAGGGCATAAATGCCATTGGCATTACGCCAGTAACCCTGATAGTCCAGACCGTAGCCAAAAATATAGCGATCTTCGATTTCCAGGCCGGTAAAGTCAGCCTTCAGGCCGGGGCGGGCTTTACGGTCATGCTTTTTATCCACCAGAACCGCAGTCAGAACGCTGGCTGCACCTTCTTCCTTACAAAAATCGATAATTGCGTCGAGAGTATGTCCTTCATCCAGAATATCGTCGATGATCAGGACGGTACGATTTTTGATGGTCTGGGTTGGGCGAACTTTCCACTCCAGGCCGCCACCGGTCAACTGGTCCCGGTAACGGGTTGCATGCACGTAGGAGGCTTCCAGGGGGAACTGCATGTGCGTCAGCAGTTTGCCGGTAATCACCAGGCCTCCATTCATTACGCAGAATACCAGCGGGTTGCTATCCGCCAGCTGGTGGGTAATGTTGCGTCCCATGGTGGCGATGGCATCTTCAATCTGCTTCTCGTTATAGAGACAGTCGGCTTCATCCATCACTTGCCGGATATGGTCGAGATCAACAGACATGTTGTGCAAACCCTGATCGTTTGATTGGCGGCCGGTCACGCCAGTGAGTCAACTCATGCAGTACAGGTGTCGGACACCCTGGCGAGCGGCAGTCCATTTTTGATTAAAAAACCATTTTTACTCTCCTGTGGAGAGCTGGAAACAGTTTTCACGAAAAGCAAAGCAGGAAAAAATACCGTTGTTGTCGTCAATGGGCAAGAGAAAACTACACGATTGTTGCGGTTGTAAAAACCTATGGGCAGTGCGGACATCCTGTGGGAGAATAAGAAGGTTTAGGCGTTGAAAGCTGTTGCACGATCATTCTCTCAATGAGTGCTTACTCAGAAACGTTTTCTATCTCAGCCATTCATTTTTTTACTTCATTACCCATCCACCTCCAATCAGACAGTTGAGGTCATGCATGAGCGTACAGGAAATCAGGCATCCGCTGGTACAACACAAGCTGGGACTGATGCGATCCCACGATATCAGTACCAAGGGCTTCCGTACCCTGGCCAGTGAGGTTGGCAGCCTGCTGACCTACGAAGCAACCAAAGACCTCGAGCTGGAAGATACGGTGATTGAAGGCTGGAATGGTCCGGTGACCGTTCAGCAAATCAAGGGCAAGAAAATCACCATTGTGCCGATCCTGCGTGCCGGCATTGGTATGATGGATGGCGTTCTGGATATGATCCCCAATGCCAAGGTCAGTGTGGTAGGCCTGTACCGCGACGAAGAAACCCTGGAACCGGTGCCTTACTTTGAAAAACTGGTCAGTAATATTGATGAGCGTATTGCCCTGATCCTGGATCCAATGCTGGCTACCGGTGGTTCCATGCTGGCGACTATAGATATGCTGAAGAAGGCAGGTTGCAAAGAGATCCGCTGTCTGGTGCTGGTGGCTGCGCCGGAAGGTATTGAAAAGATCTGCTCAGCGCATCCTGACGTGAAGATTTTTACCGCATCTGTTGATCAGGGGCTTAATGACAACGGTTACATCATTCCGGGCCTGGGTGATGCCGGTGACAAAATTTTTGGTACTCGATAAGTAACGAATAAGGATATCCAACAATGAATCATTCAGCACAGTCGGGGGACAGCCTGCACTCAGAGATGTCGCTCTGGCGGCAGGCGCTGATGGGGGGGCAGATGCTGTTTGTTGCCTTTGGTGCACTCGTTCTGGTGCCGTTGCTGACCGGGTTGGACGCCAATGTAGCGTTCTTTACCGCAGGTATCGGTACCCTGATTTTCCAGCTGATCACACGCCGACAGGTGCCTGTCTTCCTGGCATCTTCTTTTGCCTTTATTGCGCCGATGACGTTCAGTATTCAATCCTGGGGCCTGGCGGCCACCATGGGTGGCATTATGGCCGCCGGTGTGCTGTATGCCGCCTTGAGTGTGCTGGTCAGGTTGCGTGGATCCGGCATACTGTACCGGTTGTTTCCACCTGTGGTGGTCGGGCCGGTGATTATGGTGATCGGCCTTGGCCTGGCACCGGTTGCCGTTGGGATGGCAACATCCCCTGTTGAAGGGGTAATCTCTGCTGATCAGGCTCTGTTCCTGGCCGCGATCTCGCTGCTGGCGACCCTGCTGGTGGCGACCATGGCCGGTGGGATTCTGCGACTGATTCCCATCATCTGTGGCATTGGTGCAGGCTATATTGCTGCGGTGATCATGGGGGTTGTGGACTTTCAGCCTTTGTTTGACCGCCCATGGTTTGCTATTCCGAATTTCACCACCCCGGAACTTAATTGGAATGCGGTGCTTTATATGATTCCGGTGGCCATTGCCCCCGCCATTGAGCACATTGGTGATATGCTGGCGATCAGTTCAGTGACCGGGAAAAAGTATCTGGAAAAACCGGGGCTGAAAAATACACTGCTCGGTGATGGTCTGGCGACGACGGCTGCGGGTATGTTGGGTGGGCCGCCCAATACCACATACTTAGGGTCGGAAAAACGTAGGACTATAATGTCCTCAAGAGGTGACCAGAAGTATGTATCACAAGCCAGTAATTTTAGGGTATGTGCGTGTATCTAGTGAGCAGCAAAAACGTGACCAGAAAGGCATTAGGCGGCAAATAACAGTCGTCACTGAAGCCAGCGAACAACTTTCAAAAGACCATTCCATCCCCTTTGTCGATGTCGTACGAGACGAAGGTTTATCAGCATTCCATAGAACAAACGTAGAAGAAGGTATCCTTGGGGATATAATCTCAGGTAAATACATTCCTTCAGGTTCCATTCTTGTTATAGAGAACTATGATCGATTCAGTCGTTCTGATGCTTTATACGTCCTTTCGAAGCTAAAAGAAATAATCGATCACGGAATAAGTGTATTCGTTTGTCATCAGAGCAAGATGATAGATTCTGTATCGATACTTGATACCAGCAACATATTGATGTCTGTAATGCAGATTTCCTTAGCTCACGAAGAGTCCATGAAGAAATCTAACCGGATGAAGGCTATCTATTCCAAACAGATAGAAGAAGCCAAGAAAGGAACGGGCAAGATAAGAATAGGTGGTGTTCCATCATGGATAACTAAGCGTGATGACCAATATGTATTTATGCCAGAACGTGTTAAGACTCTCAGAAAGATCATTGATATGTATATCGGAGGAATGGGAGCAGGTCAGATAGCAGGAAAGTTAAACGACGACAATGTTCCGATATTCAAAACCCATACACACAAGAAGTCCCACGGAAGAAAAAGAACCACTGACAAATGGCATTCGAGTTTTATTAGTCGAGTTCTTTATAACGAAGCTTTGATTGGAGTTGCTAAATTCAAGTACGACGGTGAAGAGATTAAGATTCCGAACTACTTCCCGAAAGTTATTAATCGTTCAGAGTATAATCAGATCGAAGTTATAAGAAAGCAGAGAACAACAGGTCAAGGTAGAGGCGGAAGAAAGGGTGTTATCACTGGTTTCTTGACTGGGAATAATATGACCAAGTGCTTTTATTGTGGTTCAGGTATGATTCAAAAGTTTGATGCTAGACATAAGAGAGGAAACGGGAAACATAGCAGGAATGTTGTTTGTTCTGGGTTTGTTAAGAAGTACACTCACGATCATTGTTCAGGTGGGACAATGGGATTGTTTCATTTAGAGAATTCTATACTTCGGTATTGTAGTGATGAGATTAACTGGTCAGAAGTCTTTGGAGATGAATCAGCAACGATTAACGGATTAAAAAATCAACTAGCTGATAAAGAAGATGAGCTTGCTAAGTTAAATAAACGCCAGCATAAATTAATGAATTTGTTGCTAGATGATGATGACGATGAAATGTTGAAAGAAAAATATAAGCAACAAAAGAAACAGATAAATGGCTTGAAGATTGTTATTCAAGGATTGAACGATGAAATATCTGTTCATTCTGGTGAGTCATCCACTATTAAGGAACAGTTTTTAGAAATTTTGGAAAATGCAGAGGAAGGAGAACTGTCTGAAGACGTAAGGATGAAGTTGAGAGTAGTTCTTCCTAAGTTTATAGAAAAGATTGAGATTGCTAATTACGGTGTTTACATCAAGAAAGGGCATAAACTGGATGAATATGTTCGTAATCTGGATGAGGTAGGCGTTGATGAAGAGTCAAAGGAAATGTTTTTAACTCGTGCGACGAATAAAGACAGAAGCAATGGCTGTGTGTATGTGAAGTTCAAAACTGGTGAACATATGTATCTTCACCCAAAGCCTAGCGAATCGGGTCAATTGCGAGTGTGGAAAACAGGCGAGAACAGAACATGGATAGAGGCTGAATGATTCTTAGGTTATTTGCTATCGAATCTCCCTCAGAGGTATCATAAATCCTCACTTGCTCCCAGCGGCATCAATTCTGGTGTCGCTAATAAAGGAGCAAACCTCAATGAAAACCTTACACACAATGACTCGTTACTTCGAAGAATATAAGATTCGTCAGGATACTGATGGAATGTTTAATGTTCAGGATATTATCGATGCATTCAACGAACGGGAGAATAGTAACAAACGATTAGATCACTTTTGGGAAAATAACAAATCAGGTCTGGTTAGATTTCTTCTTTCTTGGGCGCGAGAAGAGCGCATCAAGATTGATGTCTTGGAGACTAAGTTTGGAGTTGATCTGAGCAAAAACCTGAATTCAGGGTTTAACTTTTCCGACAAAGAAATCAAGGATATAAGTGCTATCAAGTTGGCAAAGGCTATGAAGGTTTATAAAACTTCCCGTAGAAAAGGCGAACCAACTAAAAGAGTATCTGGAGTTCTGATGCTAAAGATTGCCGGTTGGTTATCTCCAGAATTTGAGTCTCTGTTGTACTCAATGGCTTGGGATGGTCTCATCAAGGTTCGTCATTTTATGGGAGACAATACTCAAAAATTCACCGATGCCATTATGAAGCGTTTTCATGGATATTATGGAGAAAGGGCGTACGAGCGTTTTATGAATAAAGCCAACTCTCATCTACTTGGCCTTCCACCCTTGAAATACAAGACCAATAGGGTCAGAGATGTAATGACAGAAGACCAGCTACTGGTTGCCGATAAGGTATTTGACCAAATGGCTGTTCTGCTGGACGAAGGTTATGTCGTTACAGAGTCCGGTTTCGACCAGGCACTATCTAACAGACCCAACTTGGTAAACGAAGATGGTATTAATCTCGGTGACTACATCAGAGAAATAAACGGGTTATCTTAATTACTACATGGCACATGGATGTGCCTCACATCCCCTCCAGCCAATCATCTCTCCTCACCACCATACTACTATCCCTCCCATAAACCACCCTTCACAGGACATCAAAACTCCCTCCAAACACATTTCTATTTTATTCGAATTAATTTCCTGTCAGGGGTTTCCATTGCTGTGCAGTCTAGTATCGTTAGTGTCACCTGGTCGAAAAATGATCAGTTCTTAAACCTTGGAGCATTATATGTTTATAGCTATTTTCTGGATCATCTTTGTCATAGTTGCCGTTATTCTTGCTGGGAACCTTGGTCGCAATCGTCTTGTCTGGGGTCTGGTCGCTACCATCTTCTCACCACTGGTTGCAGGTATTCTCCTGCTGGTGCTTGGTAAGACAGACGAAAAGAAGTTTGAAGAGCTTCAGCGTTTAGAAGCTATGAAGTCTCGGCTGTAATTTTTGACCTTAGTATAAGGCAGTAGTCGTATGTTTAGAGAATTTCGCCCCACTGATTGGTATGTATTCGCCGGAGCCGAAAGGTTTGATGATGGTAGCGAGCCATTGGTGTCATACTTTGAGACAACTATTAAGGTTGGTAAGAAAACTGTACTTGGTTGCATCTCAGCAATTATCGATAAATCAGGACTTGTTTTTAATGCCCTGATAGAAACTACTGAAGAGACATATTCTTACGCAGTTCTCAGAACCTCAATAAGTAAGCGTCTGGCAATGGAAATGAATGAAGATGATTTAAAGACCATTGCTCAAATAGAAAAGTTTGAAATGGTATGATCGATATTCTTTCTGATCCAGATAATGAAATTGTCGAAGAAACTATTCACCACAGCAATCTAACAATCACGAATTTCTACATCAATGGTGTATTGGCTGTGGTTCGAACAATAAGTTGTGACGGTGTTGAGTACGAGAAAAGATTATGAAGAAGAACTTACTTGCTGTTCTGAATGCTCCTTGTGCGGATAACGAAGAACTTTGTGCTGTTCCATATAATAGAGATTTACCAAGTTTTTATTTCAGCTCTTTTGAAGAATATGAAGAACGCCTAACAGTTGCCAAGCAAATTGACCTGATATTTCATCTCTGTGGAGATTTCGAACATGAGGTTCAGTTTATTGATGGCGAGGGTGGTCAGTGGTTGGTTGATGCCTTTGGCTGTAATATAGAGGGATATTATGAATTCATTGATGAAAGTAATTCGGATCAAATCGCAGCTTTATTTTATTTGGTTACGTCTTTGGGTTATTCAATTGAAATTGCTCTTGAGAAAGTTGACGAAGTGATGTTAACAACTGAGGCATTAAAAGACTATGCCTTCGATAGAGCTTGTGAATCAGGAGAATTATCAGACTTCGCAAAGATGTATTTTAATAGTGAACAATATGCTGAAGTTCTGGAATGTAACGGTGACGTGCATCTCTTTAATTACGACGGTCAAGAATATCTAGTAACAAACCATTCAGGTCTATAATATGGAAATTAATACTTCAAAATCAACACACAATATTTTGGTTTCTAGGTTCTTCCATAAATACCAAACGCTCGGACATGTTTTAGAACAATCAATCTACCGCCAAGCTGATGCTTTGTCAGATGAATATACAGGTGGTCACTGGTACATTCAGAAACATCCAGAGGCGAATGCATTTTGGTTCTGTTTGGATTCTGATAAGGAATTTACAGTACACGCCCCAAATGGAAACGAAGTAGTTGCTGATAACATTGTATTCAGTGCAGCGGTCAATATGTTCATTTACAATGGATTGATATGGAAATTATACGAACAGGAGAACAAAGCTCAAGCTCTAGTATCTGATGATTATTATCGATTGCGTGATTTGTTTTATGACAACCTTAGTGAAAGGGATGCATCGAAGCTGTTCAAAATAGTGGATTGATACCACCTATAACGATTCCAAATAACCTCGTTGCCGCTGGAAGTGATAATATTCCAGCGGTTTCAACACGAGCTATAAAATATTGTATTTTCTCAACCCCTTCCACTGCACCACTCCCAAGCCCTCCAAGAAGTTATTTCTCTTTCATACGTATAAACCTCTAGATAATTCGGAAACTACACAGTTCAAAATTAGTGACAAGTTTGAAACGTACCAAGAGAAGTAACTATGTACTCTAAACTGATTAATTCCCTGAATAAGAAATCCGACAAAGAACTCAAAGCTCTGATGGCTAATGCTCAGAAGAAGAAAGCTTCTGATGTAATTGAAGCTGTTACCAAAGAGGTTTCTCGCCGTCACCCAATCCTTGCAAACAACTGTCGTGGCTTTGATCATGCTGCATATTATGGTGAAGGTGCTGTAATGGACTGTGTCCCTGAACAGCTTGGTAAAATTAAAGTTTCTGAAATTCGGGATGTGGTTAAGTTTCAATATGAGGGTGAACTTGTAAGAATCGATACCTTCACTAATTGCTATCCGACTGATATCACAATCCCTGATGCTGATTCTAAGGAGTTCTCAAAGCACTCAGGTAAAGATGGAATTTGTTATTTTGGTGATCTGGTATCTTCTGAGGTTGTTACGAAGGAACATGCTGCTAAGTTGTTCCCAAAGGCGTTTTCTAAAATTGGTAATTTTAACCAATTCACATTCAAGCGTGCCTAATTATTCCAAGCACAGGGAAGTGCCTATTCCTATTTGAGATTGTTATGAAGAAATTAATTGCTATTGCTATCGCCACTGTGTCAATGAATGTAATGGCTATGCCTACCAAATACCAAGAAGTTTGTGATCAATTCGATTTTTCTGAATATTCTGAACGCATTTCCGAAAAGGTTGAGTCAGAGAAAAAGTCTACACTTGCTGGTTACGATTACCTTAGACCAAACCGTTATGAAGTTGACGAAGATGGAAACTTCTTCAAAAACAGAAATGGAGACATTAGAACTTATAAAGACAGTAGTCGTAAGAGCTACTGTAAAAAATGGATTAAATACGATCTTGCTAAGTACACGCATGCTAACTACGAAGAAATTCAAAATCTGAGAAAGCTTCCTAAAGAACAGAGGTTAAAAATTGAGCGTGAGAAGTATCAGTCAGAACTTGATTCTTTACAAATCACACTATCAGAAAAGACCGAAGAGTTTTCATCTTTAAATAAAGAACATGAAATCCTTGTTGCTGATATGGAAAGCAAGTTTATTCCTAAACCTGAAGCCAAGAAATACAAGTTTCGAGTTGATAAGATTTATGGCGATACCACATTCGGTGTTTATATTGGTGAAGAATACGCAATTATAGAAACTTTTGGTCTGTGGGATACAATCAAAGGCTATGGTAAATACGAAGGTTGGCTTGTTAAGGTAAAGGATGAGGTTGTTCAATTGAAATATGGAATCCCAGTACATGACGTTAATGTCTATTCGTTTAAAAAGAATCCTATGCCGAAATACAATGAATCATTAAGAAAGAATGGCTATCGAGATGCTGAATCTAAGGTGATCAAGTCTTCCACTAAAATCAAAAAGATGGATCAAGAAATTACTAAGATCAATACCCGTATCGACTGGCTTGAGCGTAAGCTGTAATGGTGTCCTATGAGCGACTTGATTGTTATAGCCTTAATACTTGGCTCCCCGTTTTTGATCTACCTACTGAAGCGATGGATGACGCTCTCAGTAGATGAACCTTCAAACCCACGTCCACCGAGGACTAAGAAACACGTTCTTGAGAAACATGGGTTTGATCGTTATGGGAATGTGAAGAGGCGATAAGCCTCTTCATTTCTTTAAGTCCTTCCACTGCATCTCCTGCAAACATTCCCCAAGAAAAACTTCAAATTATTTCTCTTCAATGCATTTCCAATTCTGTGCATTTTAGTATGATTAGTCTCAAATGTGAGTGACCACCAACATATTGGAGTTTGAAATGCTGTTAGAAACCTATCTTAAAAAGCACTTTGCTGATGTTGAACTGAAACTGGAAGATGAGAATAGTGAGATGGAAAGATTCTGGTGTTACTTAAACGAGGAATCTGACTCTCCTGAACTTATCGTTTGGATTGAGGGTAATGTTCGTCGTATCACAACCATTGATGGTGACGAACTTTTCAGCGGTGATGAGAAAGGTTGCAAGTCTTTCGTTAAGCAATATATGACTGACAATGAAATCGAAGAGACGAAAGAAGAACCAACTCATGTTGCCAAAGAAATTGATCAAACTGTTGAGGTTGAAGAGTCTGTCACCGTATTAGAAGAACCAACTCCAGAATTTGACGGTATTGATCTGAATGACTTTGATAGTGATAACAGCTTCTCTATCAAAACTGATTTCGCAAACATCCTTGTTTCTGTATCAAACTATGGCAAAGTTAATATCGGCTACAAGATTCATGGCTTCTGGAGTAGTTCTAGCCTTGATATGACCTTTGATGCCAAGTACGACTGGGAAGAAAAATCTGATGCTGAATGGAAAGCTGAAATCTCTCGTAGTTCTGGCGGTGAAGAAGGTGATTTCGACCACCTCCTGGGGCAACTGAACTACGCTCGCTCACTGGAACACGCTGTATCCTTTGCAAAGTGGCTTGAGGAAAACGCTATACACTTCTCTACCATCAGGGATGAAGAGCGTGAGCGTGTCCAGAAACTGCGTAAGGAAGAGAAACGTAAACGTGAAGAAGAGCTTGGGGTAGCTCGTGTCGAATGGGAAGAATCATACCGACTTGCCACCAAAGCTGAATCAAAGAAGCTGATTGATTCAATGGTAGCTTCGTATAAGGAATCGTTCAAAGAGCAAGAACAAACTGTGTTGCTTCGCGATAATGACTATGATGTGTCAGAACATAAAATTGAATACAAGCGGAATGGTTCGGTGAATGCATTTTATCTTGATGGTGTCAAAACTGGAGCAAGCAAAATCATCGACAGGCTTGTTGAATCTTGGTCAGTGGTTAAGAAAAATTCTAACATTTAATCTAATAAATTATAGAATACATATTCTAATTATTTTATCGAAATTATTCTGTTTAATTAACTGCTCATTCTAAAAATTAGTCCGTTGGTAATTCTATATTCTAATTTTTAGAATGCTGTGTTCGTTAACAACTCGTTGATAACTCTCCGAACATGTCGTTGATAACTTTTGAAGTTAATGTTCGGAAAGAAACTTAAAGGGATAATTTAGAAGCCTATTTCAAACGTGAACAACTAGCCAAAAACCTACCTGATTTCTTCCTACTATTTATAGGCAAATAATTTTCATCATAGAGACACCATTCACAAATTTGTCGTAAATATCTCCAGCCGACAAAAATTTTGGCATTTTGAAAAATTTATGCCCCGTGCACCAAGGGCTGCAAGTATAGGAATTTTAGTCCCAATGGGGAGTTACCCATCAGTGATTTTATGTAAAACGGTTGTAGCCGTTGATGTGCCTCGTTTGCAGGATGATTTTCGGTAGGCTCAATCGTGTCTCAAATTTTGTGTGTCCATGGATTGTGTTTTTGTCAGATTTCGGATTGTGTGTTGTGATTTGTTGTGGCGATTTCCCCTCGTTACTCCCCTATGATGGAACAAAGTTCCTTGATTTAGCGGGCACGCTCATGCATGGATGCGCACAGCGCACACGACATGGACGCACCCGAGCTGACTGAGACAGGCACTAGGTGCACGACCATGTCCAGGAGCGCAGCGACGATGCCAGACAGTCTGAGGACGACCACCCTGCAAACGAGGTGCACCAAGGACTCCATCAAACCAAATCTGGCGAAGCCGTGTCTGTGCGACTTGCGTAGGCGAAGCCGGAGAGCACAGCACTGATGAATCCTACAGCTCGTTGATAACCTCGTTGATAACATTCTGCACTAAATGCACACCAAGGACTTCAGTGGTCGTTGATAACTTTTCCGAACATCAGTTTTGCAGCTCGTTGATAACATTTTCCAGACGATGCAGACGTAAGGATACAGGAGAATTGAAACAAAGTTATCAACGAGTCGAGAATATGCGAAACTCAAAATCGTTGATAACCTCGTTGATAACTTTCCGAATATGTCGTTGATAACTTTTGAATTCGATGTTCGCAGAATTTTAATGTTCTGAAATTTTAAACGATAATCGAAATTCTATTTAGAAGGCTATCAATTTTGTTGATGTAGGATGTCCGTAGTATAATTATAAACCTTGCTCCTTGGCACCAATTCCCGGTGTCGATAACAGGAGCAAACAATGCAAACTAATAATGGAGAATCATTTGAAGAATACTGTGAACGAGGCATCAAAGAAGGATGGTTAGAGTTCGCAGTCAGAAAAACAAAGAAGAGTCTTAGTCATCCTTGGTCAAGTACATGTCTTGCAATGAAGAAATTCAATAGACATGTTCAGAGTGCAAAATATAGAGGTCACGAATCATTACTGTCGAGTACTTGCTATCTGTACCTGATGTATGATGCAGGAATCACTCCTGATGATATTGGAACGGACATAGGCAAATATCAACTAGGAAGATTTGGTGATTCCGGTTGCTATAACATGCTGAACTGTCGATTCATAACAAAGTTGGAAAATTTAAAGGAGCGTAAGACCACTGAATATGCCAAGTCTCCTAAGACTGTTGAGACTAGGTTGAAGATGAGTGAAGCTGCAAAGAAGAGGTGGGCAGCTAATAAACAATAAACAATAAACAATAAATAATAAAAAAGTAACCTCATGGAAGAGGTTTACTATGCGTTGATGTGTGTTGTTAAATACAACAGCAGATGACAGCCATCTCTTCGAGAATGGATACTGTCATCCAAGCAAGAGGTCGTCATCAGAGATGACTCAACCAGCTAACGGTCAACTGTCGTAATCAATCCCTGTCAGACTTACTGTGGACACTCATGAGCACTTTACAGTCATTGGTAGGGTAAACGTACCAGTCAGATATAAAGTGTCTCAGGTGTCCTTGAGATGTGTTAGCTGGGTCGGGTGGCCGTGTCGGCACCCGTGCCCCGAAGTTCTTGGTGAGCAGACAACGACGTGACTCGAAATAGTGGGTGCGTAAGCTATCCCGAAGGGTAGCGCACCCACATAATGAGAGTCGCAAGGCTGTCGCAGCACCAAGAACAAAAATAAAAATACAACAAACCAGATAGCTTCGCTATCGCCTTCGGCTGCTCCCGTTGGTCGCTACGCTCCGCTATCTGGTTTGTTCCAGCAGGCGGTAAAGATACCAAGATCGACGGTGCTATCAAGAGATATCAAGGCGATATCTTCCGTTCAGCACTGGCTGACTTCTTGCTTCTTGGGTCGACAGGCTCGGCTGGCTCTTACTCTCTGTCTTCAAACCGTCAAGAACTCTTCATGATCATCCTTCAGAACTATCTGAAGACTATTGAAGAAGTCGAGGTTTAGAGGACGCAGACACATCAGAACCAAACCCAGCAAAATAAATTGAGGAAAGAAAATGAATGAAATGAAACTGTCAGCAGACAAAGTTGTTGCTGTTCCTGAATCTCACAATCCATCAGAATCAAAGATGGCTGTTGAATGGATCAAACAATATCAACTTGCATTCCAATCTGCATTCGGGAAGTGGTGTGAAGATAACCAATTCTTTGATGAGAATATTCAGAACGCAATCGATCAAGCTAAGTTCGCAGCATCAAGGTCAATTGCTGAGATAATGAAACCGAAACCATATACTGACAAGACAATCTACATCCTCAAATTGGAAGGTGGCAGATACTACGTTGGTCAATGTGGTTCTAACAGAGTTGAACCAGCGATCAAATCTCATTTTAATGGGAAGGGTTCACCGTGGACTCAAAAGAACAAGCCTGTTGGAGTTGTAGATCGTTTCTTTGGCGATAAAGAGAAGCTAAAACAAACTACGCTGGAGTACATGAGAAAGTTTGGCTGGGAGAATGTTCGTGGGTATGCATGGACTGCTTGGAATCTCAAGTACCCACCGAAAGAATTATAAGAATGTTCGAGTATTCGTAGGTTGTTTGCTTGGAATCTCCTTCATTTAGTAAAATAGTAACACGTTTGGTGACACCCAGTCATCGCTGTATCTCTGAGGAATTAAATTATGAAAATTAAATCTGCTATCGCTGCTATAGCTATGGTCGCTTCTTTCACTGCTAATGCTTCTACTTATCGCATTGAATCAAAGGTTGATAAGTTTGAAGAAACTTCTTCCCACACCTTGAAGATTGACGGATACAGTCTTTATTTCCGATGTTCTGGTGATGGTTCACACTATGTATCTGCATTCGGAAATAAAATTGGAAGCGATAGCATTAAGATCAAAATTGATGGTGAACTTGTTTTCGATGAATATGAAAAGACTTATGATTATGGTGGTGTTGCATCCTTTCATTTGTGGCAAGAAGATTTTGATGCTCTTCTCAATAAAATTGCATCAGGAAACCAGATGATGACTAAGGTCAATTTTGGTTCTGTACATGAATATAACCTTAAAGGTTCTGCTGCTGCAATTAAGAAATTTAAGAGTAAGTGTAAACATTGAGGTTAATATGTCGCTGAATAATTTGAAACAATCCATCCAGAAAAAGAAAGTTGATCAAGCACTTTCCAGAAATAAAATTGATGATGAGCATTCATTAAATAAGATTCTTTTGGACGAAGTAGAAACACTTAGGAAGATGGTGCTTGAGCTTTCAAAACGAGTTGAAAAGTTGGAAATTATTGATGGGGATGAATCTTAGTGTGTTTGCTATGGAATTAATCATTCAAGTATAATTACGTCATTGCTCCTTGGCATCAATTCCGGTGTCGATAACAGGAGCAAATAATGCAAACTAACATTAACGGAGAAACATTCGAAACTTGGATTGAGCGACAGATTAATAATGGTCAATTAGTTAGAGCTAAGGTCAGAAGGGATGATTCAATAATCTTCCCTTGGGGAATATCTCCTGCTATGAACAAGTACAAAGGAAAGATCAAATCATCTAAGAGAAATGGAATTAAATTCAATCTCACCTCAACTGAATACATTACCAAAATCTGGGAAGCCGGAATCAACCCTGACCAAATCGGTCAATCTGTAGATTCTTATCAATTAGGTAGAATTGGAGATGGAGATGTTCCTTACACTGTCGAGACATGTAGATTCATCACCAAACGACAGAACCTCGATGAACGTAAGGAGAATGGCGGCAATGTTCGTACAAGTGAGAAAATAAAGGAGAAATGGCAAGACCCAGAATATCGAAATACGATGTCTGAGAAAACAAAGGAGCAATGGAAAGACCCAGAATTCAGAAAGAAAGTGTCTGAGAAAGTGTCTGGAACCAATAATGGAAATTGGAAAGGATGGTGGCAAACGCCAAATGGTAGATTTACCACAGTGAAAGAAGCAGCAGAAGCAAATGGATGTGTTGATTCGACAATTTACATCAGAGTCAATAATCCAAACTTCCCAGATTAGTATTTCATCCCAGCTGATGATCCAGATTACAATCCAAACATCCCTTCACTAGACGCATTATTTGGATAATTGGACTCGCACAAGGAAGTGCCCTATACCTACCCATAAACGCCCTACATTCCCCAGCTGCGAGCGAGGTGCAGCAAGGACTTGCAAAATACAAATGCCAGTAAAAACTTAATATTTTGAGGTTAATATGAAAACAAAAGATGAATTATTATCAGAGCTTAGACAGCTCGAACAGGTTTTAGAACATAGAACCAAAACAAACCAGAATACTGTTAAGGTGACTGGTGATATTAAGGAAGTCAAAGAAAAGATTTCCATAAAGAACAACCAAGAACGAACAGAACGGTTAGAAGAAAAATACGGAGACCACCCAATGGGCGTTGATATGATGTCCATATGGGAACAGTACAGAAGACATTGGGCTGTTGCTGATTCAGAATTCCTTTCATGGAGAACGGAGCATCCTGAGTTTATTGATACTGCTGAACTAGCCAAGTTCATTAAACGTAAGCCTGTATCATGGAGTAAGAACTTCATTGCCAGAAATTGGTACTACAAACTGTTTGATCTTCGTGGTCAAGTGATAATGAAGAAATGGGATGTACATAAGACCAAACTTCGTAAAATGGATAGCTATAAGATAAATGGTGTATTGCTGACCGACATAATTCCTAAATCCAGAATTGTAGAAATCATCCATCTTGAACAGTTCAGAGATTTGTTTGTTGAGTACAATGTAGTGTCTCGCTGCTGTGTATTCCGTAGCGGTACTGTTAACGGTAATGCGAAATATGTCATAGGCGGACGTATAGAGAGGGCAGTAGCTAATTTCCTACTGGGGTGTACCCATGTTAGGGGTAACGACTTTAGACACCCTGTATTGGGTAAGGTGCGTTTGAGTGAGGAGGGAAGGAACTACAGGTCATCTCTCGGTAAAAAACGTGTGCTTCCGAATACTGAAAATCCTATTCAGAAACATCTGAATGAAGTTGCAGTTGAGTTTCTTGGTGGTCTGTATAGCTATGATGTTGACGCTCCTAAAAGAAAGTATGAACGCAAGAAGCAAACCTTAGAAGAACAATTACAGGAGCTTGAGGAATTTTGGGATCACGTTAAGGAAAATACAAATCCTGGGGATATAATTGAAATCGATGGCGTTGAGATACAATTGTGAAAGTTAACAGCTACCTCTAAGACTCTCCTGAATAAGACTCTCCAATTTACTTACCTTATATTAATGAATAAGGAAAGACAATCGGAGAAACCAATGAAAAATCACCTTAACGAAGTGCTGTATGCACTATCAACGTGTAGGACTGAAGAGTCTGCACGAGCCTGTATAGCTGGCTCAACAACTACACCAGAACAATATCAACTGTTAATGAAGTTGGTTGATCTGTTGTTCTGAATTTTAAGGAGGCATCATGAAACCAAAATCTGCCCGTGATGCTTTGTTCATCACGTTTAATTGGAAAACAAAATACAAAGACAGAACTAACCTCCTATCCGCTAGACAAATTTCATCAATAATCTGGGAAGAACATGACATGGTGAGGTTTGCTGATGATGTTGAACACTTGGCAATAAAGGTTGGGATGATCCTTTCTTCTGAGAAATGGACACCAAAGATCGGTAAGAAATCACCAAGATATATGATGCCTTGAAATTCTGAGTCAGAGATTCCCCTCTAAGTTGCTCTGACTCTGAATGGAGTGATTCCCCTAACGAATCAAAGAGCGATAGCTCTCTTCTCACAATCTGAGCATATTGTAAAACTGCTCACTCTGATTCGAACCAGAGGCAAAATTAAACCCTAATCATTATGCAAAGTTGTACATTGCACCGCATCTGTTTTCTTTAAAGATTGGGTGGTGTGGTGGTTCGACTTTGTGCAACTCTGCATGGGAGAAAACATTTATGTTAACAACCTTAGAAGAATTCCGTGATGTGTGCGGAATGATGGCAATACAAAATAATTGGAGTTTCTCGACTTCCATAGACTTGGATGAAATCTATATTGAAGTTGAAAGAGAACATTTTGATTATATTTCAGATGAAGATTGGTCTTTTGTTCAGGATAATTATGGCGTAATCGCAACAATAAGATATGGAGCGGTATATTTGCAATATATTGGTTCTGACATGGAAACATATATGCCGACGCCAGTGAGGGATCAATATTCATTCAAAGATAAGATGAATGGATTCGAGAGTTTCATCGAAATGTATGAAACATTGGTGTATCGCAAATGACTAAACCAATCAAACGAGAGCACTTCAACATAACAACAATGTCGAAGAAACAGATGATCAGCTTCGGATTCACAGAGAAAGAAGCGCATCTTCTAATGAAGCATCGTAAAGTCTTCAGATTCATCTTTGATGCTGAATACGATAATAAGCCTTGTGTCGATTCAAGAACATTATGGGAGCTTTTAGGTTGCCCAGAAGGTAGAACACACTATCGCCGTTGGTTTGATAAAAATCTTGAAAGATTTAATCAAGGTGATGAGCTAATTGAAGAAGGTAAAGATTACATTTCATCTGATGAGAACGGTATAATTGACTTAGACAAAAGAAGGGCAAATGCCCTCCACAGTGCTGCACCAGACTTGCAGCCAAGTTTGAATGACATCCTGATTGAGACGCAGAAGCAACATCGCCCGAATAAATTGTTTCATTTGGTCAGCCTTGATTTTGCAAAAATGCTTTGTATGTCTGTCCGAGGTGAAATCGGCTTCTCATTCCAGAAATATTTTATTGTCGCTGAGAAGTTAATTCACACTCTGAAAGACTATAATCAACCACGTTATGAAGGTAAGGTCAGAACCAGAGGAATTAAGCGTGGTGGCTATGAAAATCTATCAACATTTGATGTAACACCGTTTGTTGTAGATGTACAACGACTAATCTGCTTACATGCAACTGGAGCATACCCTTCTGAATGGGAATCAATTGGCTACAAGAATCCTCAAGATTGGCTACGAGGTAAAGACCTCGAAAAGTATTATGTAGTTCAAGATATGGTTCACAATGCGGTTGAGTATTCAGGCTGTACAGATTTAGACGTTTTATCGAATAATCTGGAATTCTATCACCCAGTTAAATGTACAGAACCTACATTTAAGAAGTTTGCTGAATATGTCGGTAAGACATTACCAATCGATTTTGTAATGCGACATGCAACTGAAAAGTTTGTATTCGTACCATGAGGAAATAGCCATGACACTATTCGATCTCCTTGAAGAAGTCCCACAAGAACAACCACGTCCTAAATGGTCTGACTATTCATCTCCCAATGAATACTATTCTGCTCTTAGAAAGTGGTATGAAAACAAATAAATTTTGGATGGCGTTGACGATTGTCCAAATACCCAAGCAATATTATCTCCTCGGTGTTGCTTGGCTGTCATGGGTGCTGACATTAACTGCATCCTGCCGAATAATAGCGGGATAGAGAAGTTTGGTATCTCGTCAGACTCATTATCTGAAGAACGTTGGTTCGAATCCAACTCCCGCTACCAAATTAACCCACCCATGTAAGACTCCTTTGTTGAGCAGTGGTGTGGGTTTTGCAAGATATATATTACGAGTCCAAAGGAGGACACATGGAAAAGAAGAAAGGTCGTCCCCTTTTCGACGATGTAATTGGTTCGACCACACCAACCGAAAATACAGCATGGTCACGACACGCAAAAATTCACGGATATCAATTATACAAAATCGGTGAGAAGCGTTATATCGAAGAACGTAGATGGTTTATTACTGGCTACCGGAAAAAGAAATCAATGGAAAAATTTGTGGTGGTATAATGACTCCGATAAGAATCCCAGAAGAAATAGCTGACTATCTGGATGAGCTATATGACGGAACAGAAGATGGTGTTGTTGAATTCCTCAGAAGAATTTTTGATAAGTACACCGATATTCCTATCGTATATAGACACCCAAGACAATTCAAACGCATCGAACACGACATAGTTTTAGCAGAAGTTCCTGACGAATACGCAGCAATGTTAGAACTGTTCAATAACAGCAAGTTGCCAATATTTGAACGGCTTTATCGGAGAGCATATTACCAAAACGGAAACCTGATTCAGATGATGAAGGACAAGTATCAAGAACAATATGGAGAACACGATGACACACAGTGAATTTTTAATCGCAAGCCTAGCGATGTTCGAAGCACTCGCTGAACAAAATATTTCTGACGAGCGTTCCTCGATGATCAATCACAATATCGAACTGCTTCAAGAAAACAAAGAACTTCGTAATGAACTTGAACAAGTCAAAGAACAACTTGCAAGCCGATCTCGTTTGTTGGATGAGTTTAATGAAGTTACACCGAAACTGATCAACAAATACAGAGAGCTTAAAGAAAATAACGAAGTTCTCAAGAATCAACTAATTCACAATGACATGGAGGAACTGTAATGTCCGATAAAAACAAACCTGAAATGATTGAAATTTCCAAAGAAGAATTCGAAAAGCTGAAATCTGATAAGCTTGGTCTTGCCAAACAAAGCGCAGAATATGAAGAAAAGCACCGCCTGCTGCTTAAAGAATTAGATGTGGCTGGAAAGCTTGTTCAGCACTACGAACAACAAATCAGCCAAATGCAGCGTGCAATTCTTATCGAACAGATTCAGAAGGAAGGCATTGATGACTGATTGGAAGAAACTTTTTACTGCTCCTGTGTTAGTTCCCGGAGAAGTCGATTGGCATGGTGACGTGTACGACGAAGATGCTGTGGAGCAGGCATGTCACGATTTTCAGCGGTATTGCAATCAAGCTGCCCTACAACATAAATTCGACGTGTCATCAGAAGAAATTGAATTCGTTGAGAATTACATTCTTCCGACAGATACAGAAATGAATGGTAAGAATCTAAAAGCTGGAACATGGATTGCCACCGCCAAGATTCATTCTGACGAAATCTGGGAAGCAATTTTGGATGGAACATTCACAGGATGGAGTATCAAATGTCCAGCTGTAGTTGAAGACGTTGAAATTCTTACTAAAGGTAAGGTAATCAAAAATCTAATCAAAAACGTAGAAGGGGGAGAAATGGAAACCAATCACGAACAAGCTGTTAATGAATATGCGCAGAAGCTAGTTGCCGAAGGCAAAGAACCAAACATCCAACTTGCTCGTGTTACAGCTCGTGGCGTCATGAAACAGATTGAGTCATCAAAGCAAGTGAACAATGCTCAAGATGATGGATTTGAAAATGAAGTTCAGAAACTAGCTGAACGAATTCTAATGGATGGGCAGGAAGATACTATCCAAGCAGCCAGAGCGACCGCACGAATGAGATTGAAGAATTCCGGTCAATACATCAATGGCGGACTCACCGATGCCAATGGCGGTGTTCGTATCTAATAACAAACAAAGCCTCCTCACCCACGTTTTAGGGTTGTGGGTGGCATAATATATGGAGGCTAAAATGGCTGACGTAGAACAACTTACACCAGACGAAGCACTAAATTCTGTTGCTGCTGGCTCTGGTTTACATATCTTCTCTGGTTATATTGCCGAGAACACTGATTACGATGTCCCTGAATTAAACTCCCTAAAGACACGCTGTCATTACATGAAGAAGATGACTCGGTCTGGATGGGTTGCGGCAATGATACACGCCAATAAAAATATTCTTCGTTCCTCTGATTGGAGCGTTAAACCAGCGGATGATAGCGACGAAGCGAAGGCAGTGCATCAGTTCGTGATGGAATGCTTTGATGATATGGATTCCGATTTTGATTTGATTCTAGATCAGATTATTGATGATCGTTTGACTTATGGTTTCGGAATGGTAGTTCCTGCTTATAAGCTGCGTCGAGGTGACAAGTTCGAAGAGCCTATCTTCAACTCACAATACAATGATAAACGGTTTGGTTGGAGACATATGACTACTATCAAACCTTCATCTCTATTGCAGTGGGATATTCCTGATGCAGGTACATTCGGAGGAACGCTGAGAGGTATTGTTCAACAGCTAATCAACGGGCAAACCTCATATATCCCGAGGGAACGATTCGCAATATACAATGGTTCTGATCGGAATCCTGAAGGTAAGTCCATTCTTGAGCCAGCCTTCAAAGACTGGTGGAGTGCTGATCGATTGAGTCAGCTACAACTAGTGGGTCTGGAAAAAGACCTGTCTGGCCTCCCTGTAGGTCGTATACCAGAAGAATATCTCAAGAAGAATGCAACTGAAGACCAGAAAGCACTGACAATGTACATGAAGAATATCGTCTCTCAGATGCGTCGTAACCATCTGAGCGGTATGCTTCTACCTAGTACAACGGGTGAAGATGGAAAATACCTTATTGATGTAACTCTGATGGGTAGTCCTGGCTCTGGTAAAGAAACATTCTCGATGGATTTGCTGCGTGAGTTTAAGGCAAGTGCATTGTCTTCCGCATTGCTGGATTTCTTGTCTATTGGTCAGAATGGTAATAGTGGTTCTTACAACCTTGCCAGCACACGCAGTCAACTCTGGTCAAAATCAATTCAAGTGTATCTAAACAGTAATTCCCGATGAATCCTGAAGCACTACAGCCACGAGAGATACAGAAGAGGTAAAAAAATCATGCCCGCACAATTCTTCGACTAAAAT